>JAYTVG010000509.1:0-5011 GCA_043744135.1 Deltaproteobacteria bacterium
TCGCCACCTCAACGGGACGCGCCCTACGGCGCATGCGGGCCTCGATGCGCGCGGTCAAAATGCCGAAGTCGTAGGGCTTTGTGACGTAGTCGTCGGCCCCAAGCTCAAGTGCTGTGACGACGTCCTTTGATCCAGCAAGCGCCGTTAGCATGATGACCGGCAGGTCTGGATGCATGGGGCGAAAACGCCGCAACGCCTCGATGCCCGACAACACCGGCATCATGATGTCGAGCAACACCACGTCAGGCACGCGGTGGTCTAACGCTTCAAGCACCTCGAGGCCCGTCGACACCGCCGTGACCGTGTAGCCCCTTTTTTCCAGCACGGTCGCGAGCATCTCACGATTGACGAGGTCGTCTTCCGCTAACAAAATGGTCTTGTCGGGGGCGGTGGTACTCACAGGTGATCTGCAATAGCACAGCGGCGACGTCCACGGCGAACGCGCGCTGTAACTGCGCTAGGCGGATGTGCCGCGATGCACAGCTGAGCGAGACCCGCGCTACCGACGCGCCCGGCACTCAGATGGCGCCGTCCGGCTATCCGACGGAGCGCGACCGAGCTAACACCGCGACACAAAGAAGGTGACCATGTTCCGTCTCGCACGCAAATCGATCCCGTTGTGGTGTGCCATGTGCTGCGCCGTCGCTTGTCCCGGACGCACGCCAAGCGCAAGCGAAGGCGAAGGCGAAGGCGAAGGAGAAGGAGAAGGAGAAGGAGAAGGAGAAGGCGAAGCCACCGGCGAGAGCTGTGCCGCTGCCGTGCCGGTGGCGCTGGGTGACGTCGTCAGCGGCGACACCACAGGCCACAGTATCGACGTCGCGGTGGGCGGCTGCGACACCGGTCGCGGTGAGGGTGACGTGGTGTACGCATTGACGCTCGCAACCGCGGCCGACGTCACGTTCACGCTCAGCACGCAAGCCGACCTGGGTCTTGTGCTGTTTGACAATGCGAATTGTAGCGGGCCTGACGTCGTGGATTGTATCGACATCAACCCCGCCAGCGACGAGACCCTGACGGCTGCGCTCGCTGCTGGCAGCTACTTTATCGCGGTGACGACGTTTGAGTCGGGTTCGCAGGGCCCATTTCAGCTCACGGTCGGTGTCGGCCAAGGCCAATGCGGTGACGCCTTTGACGGTGGCGCGGGAGTCAACGACGCCACGGCCGATGGGGCGCTGTATTTTAGCGCCGGCAATTTTTCCAGCGCCGACTTTGTCGACCTCAGCATGTGCCCGAGCGACGTCGACTACTTCCCGATCGCGCATTTGGGCGGCCCGCTTATCATCGCTATCGACAACGCCAACGTTGTCGCTGAGGTGCGCAGCCTCGTGGTGGACGACGCGATCACGCTAAACAACCTGCAAGGCGGCGACAACCGCCTCGGTGTTGTGAGCGAGGGTGCAGCGGTCGCGAATCTCGCCGACCTGCCCGCGGGCTACTACGCGGTGCGCGCCACCTCGGCAGGAGTGGCAGCACCCGACGGCGACAGCTACGTGGTCGACGTCAGCCACGGCTGTGCGGGCGACAATGGCGATTTCCCCGGCGGGCTCGACGACAGCGAAACCCTGGCGGTGGCGCCCACCTTCACGCAAGGCTTCGACGCCGTCAATTTGTCGCGTACGCTGTGTCGCGGCGACGCCGACGCCATCGTGCTCGACGCCGCTGGTGTGGCGGCGCAGATGTCGGTGACGCTGTCGTCGAGCGCGCCGCTCACAATCGAAGTGTTCGCGCGCAACAGCAGCGACGTCGAGACCGCCATCACCGTGACAGACGTCGACAACGCGGGCGCGCGCACCTTGTCGTTTGACGGTACCGCAGGCAACAGCTACGTCGTGCGGGTGAGCGAGCCGACGGTGCACGCGACCACGCAACAGTATGTGCTCAACGCCGTCACCATTGAATTTCCCCCACCGCCCAACACCGGCTGTGTAACGCCGACGGCGCTGCCCATCGGCACACCCGTCACCGGCACGACGCAGGGCGGCACGGTGAGCCATCTGGGCACCTGCAACGGTGAGCGCACGGCGACGCCGGACCGGTGGGCCAACGACGCGTTTTATACGCTGAGCTTGGCCTCGACCGCCAACGTGCTGCTGGCGTTTGAAGGCGCTGCGAATGCACAGGGCCAGAGCTTTTTTGGCTCCATCAACATCTACCAAGCGCCCGCGCAGTGCCCTGCGGACCTGCGCGACTTGATTGCGGTGCGCGTCGACGGCAACACCGCGACGGCGAGCACAGCGGCGTGTCGGGTGGGCGATGCGTTTGAGCTCGCGGTGCCAAACGTGCCAGCGGGAGACTACCTCGTCGTGGTCGACGGCATCAGCGACTCCGGCTTTGGTGGGGGTCCGCCACAGACCACCCAAGGCAGCTACACACTCACCGCCACCACACCTGCCACGCTGAGTGAAGACGCCGCATGCGCCGCCGCTACAGCCGTGACGTTGCCGGGCATCGGCAGCACCGCGGTGTTTGACCTCCTTCCCGCGGGCCTGACGAACCCGGGCAGCCTGCGCGGCAGCTGTGCTGGCGACGGGCCCGAAGCGGTGCTGACGTTTGTGGCCACGCAAGACGCCGTGGTGGTGGCCGAGACCGCGCAAAGTTACGACACCGTGCTGTACGCGCGCGAGTTTGGCTGCACGTTTGGCGTTGAAAGCGCCTGCAACGACGACTTCAACAACCTCGCGAGCCGCATCACGTTCGCCGTCACCCAGGGCACTAGCTACTCCGTCGTCGCCGACAAGTTTGACGGCAGCGTGCCGGCCGCGGGTACCAGCGTGACCTTGACGGTGACAGCGCCTTAAGGAGTCATCGCGATCGCAGGCTGAGCTGACGCTGGTCTATCTCCCCAGGTCGGTGAATTTCGGCTGATCGCCGTGCGCCGAAATCGACAAGGTGGTCGCAAACTCGCTAAAGAAGCGCTCGCGAAGCCACACGTGCAGCGGTGCCAGCGACGTCGTCGGCGCGTGCGAGGCGCGCCACGCTAACAGCGCGTCGACAAGCTGGCCCATGTGGTTGAAACGACCGCCACGGTCTTTGTGTAAACAGCGCACCAAAACGTCGTTGAGCGCGGCGGCATCAGCGCGTCGGCCAGCGATCGCGGGCACCGATTCACGCGTCACAGCCTCCATGCTCAGCAGGGCGCTGTCGCGTCGAAACGGGTGATGCAGCGTCAGCAATTCATACAGGCAGATGCCCAGCGCAAAGATGTCGGAGCGCTGGTCGAGCGGTTCGGCGGCCGCCTGCTCGGGCGACATATAATGAAACTTGCCTTTGATGGTGCCCGCTTGAGTGACCTCGCTGCCAAGCGCAGATTTCGCGATACCAAAATCGATGATTTTCACGTCCCCAAGACAGCTGACGAGCACATTGTGCGGGTTGAGGTCGCGGTGCACGATGCGCAGCGGCGCGCCGGTGGCATCCGTGAGGCCATGGGCGTATGCCATGCCTCGCGCCGCTTGCGTCACCATGTTGACGACGTGGTCGACGGGGATCCGCTCGCCGACGCGCCGGCACCGATCGAGCATCGCGCGCCACGACGGACCATGCACATGTTCCATCGCGAGATAGACCTGACCGTCCACCTCGCCCCGGTCGAAGATGCGCGCGATGTGGGGGCTGCACAGCACGGACTGGACGCGCGCTTCGTCAAAAAACATCCGTCGATGTTTGGGGTCGCTGCGCCGGTGGCTCAACAAGCGCTTGATGACCACCAGCTGTGACACATCCGCCATGTTGCCGTGGCGCGCCAACAGCACCTCCCCCATGCCCCCGTAGGCCAAACGCCTCAGCAGCGTGTACGCGCCAAACGCGCACTCGTGCGCCAACAACGGTTGCCAACGGTTGCCGCGCGCGTCGGGCGGCTCGTCGTCGTCGGTTGGCCCCTCGTCAGCCATGCGCGGCCCGAGCGTCGTCACGCGCGTAACGGTGGTAAGGCTGCGGGGTGTTTCATCGCGATCTCAATCACAAGGGAGCCACGATCCTACCAACGAACGCCGATGCAAGGGAACCGACCCGAGCGCCAGGTCACGCACCGCCAAGGCGTGCTACCATCCACGCCGGCCGCAACGTTGGGCGTGCGAGGTGCGATACTTCGCTCGGTTTGGTGGAGGCGCGATGTCGCTGCAGATTGTGCGTCAAAAAATCGACGGCATGGAGCGGGCGGGCAAGGTGTCCGCAGCCGACATCGACGCGCTTGTGCTGGCGGCCGAGCGCAGCCTCAAGGGCAAAAGCGACGGCGTGTCAAACGCAGAAGCGCGCGAAGTTGCGGACTTCTTCATGCGCATCCAGCGCAACGTGACGCGAAAAAACGCGCCCACGCTGCTGGTTGCTGCGGAAGCGATCACCAAGCTCAACGCGTTTTTCGTGGCGCATTTGCTGCCTTATGGCGACAACGCTCGCCCGATGATGTCTTTGGTGCTGTCGGTGCTTGAGCACGTCAACGCCCAGCCGCTCAACACCAAACCCCGCGTCGGCAGCTTGCAACCGCTAGCACTTGGAGCCAGTGGTGTGGCCTACGTGGATCCTGTGAAACGGGAGTTTGTCGTGCGCACCCCCGATGGATTTTACGGTCCCTATGTTTTGACTTCGACGAACCCGGGACGCGGTTAAGTTCATCCGTGTTCATGTCCCGACGGCGCTCAGCCAAACCGGCTGAGGCCAGCCTTCACGCGCAAACAGCGCCCGCGCCTGCAAAAAATTAAACGGCCACGCCACCGCGTCGCGCGCGCCAAATTTTATTCCACTGCGCAACACTGATCGCCAAAATACCAGCTACGCACACCAACAGGATCGACGTGACGACGACGCACACGGTGCCGATCTGCGCGGTCGCCGGCGTGCGCGCCATCGGCAGGTAGATGTCAAACACGCTGCGCACACCCGCGATGGTGGTGGTGGTACCGACAAACAACAGCGGCAAAAACGTCACCAGCGCGTAGCGCAGCTTCTTGCTCTCGCGCAAAAGGATGGTGGTGCCGACCACCAACGCCACGCTCGCGAGCAATTGGTTGGCGAT
>JAYTVG010000510.1:0-1577 GCA_043744135.1 Deltaproteobacteria bacterium
CGCAAGCACAAACCCTTCGCGTAAAGACTGAAGAAAACGCCAAGGCGATCCTCGACGACAAACAGTTCGAAGCGTTCAAAGTCGCGCGCGATGAAGAGCGTTCACGTTTTAGTGGGTTGGCGGGTCCGCCTGCAATTCCCTGATCACGAAGCGCTCGCGACGCGTGTTGACTTAAACGCCGGCAAGCACCGTCAAATCGACGTCGTGGGCGGGCACCTGCACCGGACGTTTGGGTGCTATCGTTGGCACTTGCGTTGCTCTTTGGCTTGGCTTCGTGCACTCACCGCCGCCGCAACGCTGCTCATCGCTGCGTGCCCAGGTCGGCTGCCTGCTGCGCCTGATCAAACGCAAGCGCCTGCCACCACGACGACGCGCCTTGAGGCGCTAGGTGCCGTGCCCTGCGCGGATGGGCCCGCTGGTTTGTTGTGCGTCGACATCGCAGTGCCACTGCTGCACGCGGATCCTTCGCAAGGGTCGCTGACGGTGTTGTTCGCGGTGTTGCCGGCGTCGGGTGCCACGCGCGCTGGCATGTTGGTCACGGTGCAAGGCGGACCCGGTTACTCGGGTGTGGCCTACGCCGAGGACTTCAGCGAGATCGACCCCGCCATCGCCGAATCGTTCGACTTGGTGTTCTTTGACCTGCGCGGGCTCGCGGGGTCGGGCGCCATGCAATGCACGAGCGCCGCAGCCGCGTGGTACGACGGCGGCCTGCGCGCCGACTCGAGCGACGCGGACGCGGCGGTGGCGACCAAGGCGTCGACGTTCGGACGCGATTGCGTGCAAGAGATCGGTTTCCCCGCGGGACAGCTCGCGCACTACGACAGCGCTGAGGGCATCGAAGATCTAGAAGCGTTTCGTGCGGCCATGCAGGAGGACAAGCTCTTCATCTACGGCTTGAGCTACGGCACGCAATTCGCGCAGCTGTATACGCAAGCGCATGAAGAGCATGTGCGGCTGGTGATGTTGGACGGCGTGGTCGACATGACGCTCCTCGACGTCGACTTCGCCACCGACCTCACCCACGCCGACAACGACGTCCTCGTGCGCACGCTGGCGTTTTGCGCCTCCGACGCTGCGTGCTCGGCCGACGTCGGTGCGGATCCGGTTGCTGCGTTTGATGCGTTGGCGGCGTCGTTGCCGGTGTCGTTTACCTACGCGGCGTCGGCCGGCGACCAGCAGCGGACCTTCACGCGCAGCGACCTCGACACCGTCACCGTGCACGCGATGGACGATCCTGAAAATCGCGCGGCCTGGCTCGCGGCTTTGGCAGCGGCAGGTCGCTTTGACCTCGTGCCCATGGCACAGCTTTTGTACGAGCTCGACGGCCTAGACGCGCAAACGCTCGCCCGCATCCCCGACGCGACCTTCAGCGACGCCGGTTACTTCACGATCACTTGCAACGACTACGGCACCCCCGACGAAAACGCTTGGCTCGCGCGCGGTGTGGAGCTGCGCGCGGATCCCTCGCAGCGCTTGCTCGCCAGCTTCTACGGCGACCTGCCCTGCGCCACGTGGCCGACCGCGCCGACGCTGCAGCCGTTGCCGCCGCGCTTTGTGCCGTCGGTGCCTACGCTGTT
>JAYTVG010000511.1:0-5004 GCA_043744135.1 Deltaproteobacteria bacterium
GGTACGGCGATGGTCGCCAGGAGGTTCGCATGCTTCGCGTGGTCACCACTGGTCTCGGTCTTTTTTTATTGGTCGGTTGCGGTTCTGGCCTGACGTCAGGCAACGGTCGCGGCTTTTTTGGCTTGGGCGCTGATGAAGGCGCAACCAGTGGCGCGACCGACAACGGCTCCGCTTCAGATCCAAGCGACGCAGCGGACGATCCGAGCGATTCGGATGGCGATTCCGACGACAACGATGGCGGTGATTCCGACCACGACAACGATGGCGGCGATTCCGACGACAACGGCGGCGATTCCGACGACAACGACGGCGATTCCGACGACAACGGCGGCGATGGCGATTGCGGCGGCCATGGCGACGACGGCGACGACGGCGACGACGGCTCAGAAACCGACGACGACTCAGAAACCGACGACGGCTCAGAAAGCGACGACGACTCAGAAACCGACGACGACTCAGGCACTGACGACGACTCAGGCACTGACGACGGATCTTCGAGCACCGACCCCGGCGCGCCTCCTCAAGGCTAAGCGATGGTCGTCACGAAACGCCCCCATTCGGGGGCGTTTTTTTTTGTGCCGCGCAGACCGTGCGCACCTCCGCGGGATGGTTTGGTTGCTCAAGCGCGAGCTGCCAAAAGCCGACGTCGTGGTAGGCGCCGAGTTTGACGCCGATGCGGGGAAAGTGCGCCACCTTGGTGAACGCGAGGCGCTCGTGCAGCCGCACCGACGGTGCGTTTGGTAACGTGATAGCAGCGACCAAGTTTGTGTAGCCCTGCGCGCGACACGTCTCGATCAGCGCCTCGTACAGCGCGCGGCCGATGCCGCCGCGGTGGTGCGCAGCGTCGACGTACAGACCGACCTCGGCCGTGAAGCGGTAGCCGGCGCGCTCGCGAAATGGCGACGCGCGTGCGAAACCTGCCAACACGCCATCGACGTCGGCGACCACAAACGCGAAGCGCTCGCAGCTGTCGTGCCAGATGGCGCGGAGTTCGTCGGCGCTGACAGCGGTGGTGCCAAAGTGAATCGCGGTGTGCTCGAGGTATGCATTCGTGAGGGCAGCGACGGCGGGAAAATCCGCGTCGGTCACGGGTCGTATGCGCATTGCTGTCGATAGCACGGTATGGTTTGCGCCCGATGCACACCACGTTCATCCCCTCCAACAAGCGCGCGGAGCAAGGCGCTCGCGGCAGCGTGCTGCTGCTGGTGCTGGATGCGGGACGGATCTTACCCACCCCATCGCCCGTCGCTGTGGTCGACGGACTGCGCGTCGGGCGCGAGGTCGGCGGCGACAACGGCCTGACGATTGGCGAGGACAACACGCTGTCGCGCGTGCACGCGCAATTTCGCGCCACGGCCGACACCCTTGAGATTCACGACACCAGCACCAACGGCACCTTCGTCAACGGCGAGCGCATCACCACGCACACCCTGAAAGATCGCGATGTGGTGCGCGTGGGCAACAGCATCGTGGTGCTGCGCACCGCTGAGGAGCGCGCCGCCAAAGACGCTGCAGCCGGCACGCTCGTGGGCATCTCGCGCGAGATGCAGCGCGTGCGCACCACGGTCGCGCTGATGGCAGCGACGTCTTCGACCACGCTGGTGTTGGGCGACACCGGCACCGGCAAAGAGCTGGTGGCGCGCGCGCTTCACGACGGCAGCCAACGAGACGGCCCGTTCGTGGCGCTCAACTGCGCCGCCATCCCTGAAG
Organism: Deltaproteobacteria bacterium; assembly: GCA_043744135.1. GTDB lineage: Bacteria > Myxococcota > UBA727 > UBA727 > VGSZ01 > JAYTVG01. The sequence goes on from JAYTVG010000511.1 coordinate 1,711, forward strand.
CTTTAGCGGAGTCACAGTTGTTCGGTCACGTGGCGGGCGCGTTTACCGGAGCGAAGTTGGCGCACACCGGTGCCTTTCGCGCGGCCCAGGGTGGCACGCTGTTTTTAGACGAGGTGGGTGAGCTGCCCGCGACCGTGCAAGCGAAGCTTTTGCGCGCCCTTGAAACGCACGAGGTCACCCCCGTTGGCAGCAGCGATACCGCGCGTGTCGACGTGCGCGTCGTGTGCGCGACCCACCGCGATTTGGCGCGCCGCACCAAAGACGGCAGCTTTCGTGGCGATCTGTACGCCCGCATCGCTGAGTTAGTGGTGCGCCTACCGACGCTCGCCGAGCGACGCGAAGACGTGTTGATGCTGCTGCGGACGTTTTTGTCGCCGACAGCGCAGCCGCTCAACGCGGATCTCGCTGAGCGCCTCGTCAACCACCCGTGGCCGTTTAACGTCCGCGAGCTAAAAAAACTCGCGACCCACCTCGCGTTGTTTAAGCAAGCCGAGCAGCTGGAGCTCGACATGGTGCTCGATCGCTTAAACGAGACCGCAGCGCTCGACGCTGACGATGACGACGAGCCCACGCTACAAAAAACAACCGGGCCGAGCGCTGTTGCAAAGACTGTTGAGCGCACCCCGTCGCGCGAGGAGGTCGTCGCGCTGCTGCAAAAGCACAAGGGCAATGTGGTGCGGATCGCGAAAGAGACCACACGTTCGCGCAAGAGCATCTACCGCTGGTTGCAAGCACATGGTTTAGACATCGAAGACTACCGCGCGTCGTCCGCGAGATAGACGGCCAGCGCGGTGCTCGCGATCGCGGATCCAACAAGCACACCGACGACAGCGGCCCAGCCAAACACGGTGCTGACTTCCTTGGTTGATCCGGCTGCACTCGGCGTTTCGAGCAAGGCCAGCGACGCCCCAAGCGTCACTGCGCTGACGGCCACCACGGCGCCACCGCCGATCATGCCGATCACTTTCAACGAAGGCACAAACGACGGTGGTGCCGGCGAGGGCGTCTCGTTGGTGGCGGCCGGCGCTTGCGTCGTTGGGGGGTCGGCGCTTTGGGCGACACACTGCCCGCGCGCGATGTTGTCGTCGAGGTGGCCTGACGCCAAAAACGCCAACGGCGGCGCCACCAGTTGCCCGCGCTCGACGGCGTGCTCAAGCTTGGTGACGGCCCACGTGACGCGCAGCTCGCTGCCGGCGCGCACGGCATGCGCGACCACAAAGCCGGGGCGATCCGCGCGCACGCGTTGCAAGCAGTCGTCGTTGCTGAAGCAGGCGTCGTCGATCTGCAAGAACTCGGCGCAGCGTGGCGCGTTGAGCGCGCGCATCATCGCGGTCTCAAACGCGGCTTGTTCGTCGGAGTCCATGCCGATGGTGCTCAGCGGCGCCAGGCAGACGCGCGCGCATTCGCCCACGGTGGGCGCGGCCAACAACAGCAACAGCGTCGACAACAACACGCTCTCGTTGTGCATTGTTGCGCACACAAGCACAAGCGCGCGCTCGGATCACTGCGGTACCGCGTCAAAGCCGGCGTTGAGCGCGCGGTTCGCATCGTCGTAGCGCCCGGCACCAATAAACGCCGATGCGCGTGACAGCTGCGGGGCCACCTTCGCTTTTGCGTCCGCATCCAAGTTGGCAAATTGGCCATTGAGACGGCGGAGTTTGCGATCCAAAAAAACCGTGGTGGCCTTAAATGCGCGAAGGGCCGTCAGCGCTTGGTTTTGTGCGGCGCTCACGGCATCGGCCGTGCGCGCTCGACGCAGACTGCGCAGCGCACGATCGACGTCGTTGTCATCGCCATCGCGCACGCCGCGCGCCCGGCACGCGCGCGCCACCGCGAGTTGCGCAGCTTTGCGCTTGCCAGCAACGGTGTTCCGGCGCGCGTGGGCCGCGTCGGTGCCGACGGCGGCCGCGGCGTCAGCGTCAACAGCGGCGGCGGCGTCAACAACGACGGTAAGCCCGGCGTCGACGGCGACGACTGCGGTGAAGCCGGCATCCGCGGACGACGCCACAGCGACGCGCCGGCCGGCGTCTTGCGTGTCGCGCACCGAAACGCCGGCGTCGGCAGCGACCCGCGTAGCGACGTAACCGAGCGCGCCGATGGCGACAACGACCGCGCCCGCCGCCACCCTCCAGCGCCGACGCCGCGACGCGGGGAGTTCGAGTGTGTGCTGTGCGAAGGCGCGCTCAAGCGGCGTGTGTTGTAGGGCGTCTGCGAACGCACGGGCGCTCGGGAAACGATCGCGTGGCAGCGGCGCCATCGCGCGCAACACGACTGCGTCGAGCCAATGCGGGATGTCCGTGCGACGTTCGCTTGGCGGCATCACCGTCGGCACGGCACTTGAGTCCATGTCGCCGTATGGCGTCGTGCCCGTCAGCGCTTGGTACAAGATAACCCCGAGCGCGTAGACGTCGGCCAACCTAGTTGCGGGCGCGCCGAGCCAGATCTCTGGTGCGACGTACGCGCGCGTCCCGACGAAGGTGTCGACCTCCGTGAGCTTTGGCAGATCCGCCGCGGTCGCGACGCCAAAATCGACCACGACAACGTGGCCGTCGGGCTGCACCAATAGATTTTGCGGCTTCAAATCGCGGTGGATGACGCCTGCTGCGTGCGCGGCCGCGATCGCGTGCGTGGCAGCGAGCGTGATGCGGGTGGCCTCGTTGACGTCGAGCGCGCCGTCCGCGAGCAGCTCCGACAACGCGCGGCCCTCGACAACGTCCATCACCAAAAACGTTGCCGTCGGTGTGCTTTGCAAATCGTGCACGCGACAAATGCCCGCGTGCACCACGCGCCGCACCAACAAGGCCTCGCGCCGCATGCGCTCGACAAATTGAGCATCCGACGCCAACGCAGGTTTGAGCACCTTGAGTGCGACTTGTGCGTCCAACACCGCGTCGTGAGCACGCAGCACCACCCCCTGCCCGCCGCGACCGAGCTCGCCGAGCACGGTGAAGCGCGCTGGCAGCTCAGGCAGGGGCAGCGCGTGGCCCGCGCTAGCGTCGTTCACAAGGTCACGTTAATCTCATGTCATGAGGCTTTGCGCATCCGTCTTTTCGTGCGTCGCGGTCTGTACGGCAGGCGTGGCGGCGTCAAGCTGCAGCTTGCTCACGGGCGAGACCGCCTGCGACACCGATGCGTCGTGCCCTTTCGCCCGTGCCTGCGTCGAAAACAGGTGCATCGATCCCGTGGAAGCGGGTGAAGGCGAAGGAGAGGGTGAAGGTGAAGGAGAGGGTGAAGGCGAAGGAGAGGGCGAAGGTGAAGGAGAGGGCGAAGGTGAAGGCGAAGGCGAAGGCGAAG
>JAYTVG010000512.1:0-4981 GCA_043744135.1 Deltaproteobacteria bacterium
CTTGTCGGGGCTTAAGTTGATGACGCAATTGGACAAGATGACATCGACGGTAGCATCGCGTACCGGCAACCGCTCGATCTCGCCGAGTCGAAACTCGACGTTGGGCACGTTTGACGCGGCTGCGTGGCCGCGGGCTTTTGCGATCATCTCTGGCGTCATATCAACGCCGATGACCCGCCCGGCCGCGCCGACCCGCGCGGCCGCGAGGAAACTGTCCATGCCTGCGCCGCTCCCGAGGTCGACGACGACGTCACCGGCCTGTAGGTCCGCGATGGCGCCGGGGTTTCCGCAACCCAGGCCAATGTTACAGCCCGCCGGCACGGCGCTGAGCTCGTCGCTGCTGTAGCCAAGCTTTAAACTGGCCGCGGCACCTGGCGCCGTGATGGCGCAGCAGCCTGGGACGGTGTTGTTGGTCGCAAGCGCCCCGTATTGTTGCCGCACTGCGGCGCGAATCGTTTCGATATCCATATGTGTTGCCTCCATAAGCACAGACGCAGCCCGCACAAAAAAGACGCAATGACGGTGAACGGTGTGAGGTCGTGGCTACAGCGGTCGTGGTCGCGATGGGGCGCGAAAATCGCGTATGCTCGCGCGCATGAAGTGGCTTAAGCGTGCGCTCGGCAAAGACTACGCAGAAAAGCAGGTCACCGCGGGCGTGGTTCATGCGCGGGAAGGGCGCTTGAGCGACGCCATCGCGTGCTACCAAAACGCCATCGAAGCGGATGAAACGTTTGCCGTCGCCCACTTAGACGCCGGTCTCGCGCGCTTAGACGCGTTTAACGCCCAGGCCGCCGCACTTGACGACGAGGCGGTGCAGCTCGCCCTTGTCAGCATCACGCAACAACTTGAGCTCGCCCTCCGGCTCGATGACACGTCGCTTGTGGGCTGGCGCGCGCTCGCGCATGTGCAAGCGCGCAGGCACAACTTCCACGACGCGCACGAGGCGTGGAAGCGCGTCCGGGAGCGCGCCGCGGCCGACACGCCAAGCGCAGCCGAAGCCGATCGCGCGCTCAAAGATCTCGCCGACAAAGCGGTCGTTGACCGTTGCCGCAAACGCGCCATCAGCGCCGCGACCGACACCGACGTCGACGCTCAGCGCACAGCGCTCGATGAGCTTGTGGTGTTGTTGGCGCGCCTGCCGGTCGAGCGCGGCTGGGCCATCGCAGGCGCACTGGCACGCCGCACCGACGATCCGCGCGCGCATGCGTTTTTGAGCAAGGCAATCGAATCTGATGCCCACGACGTTGATGCGGTACGCGACCTGGCAGGCGTGTGCTTATCCGCACGCGACTTTAGCGCGGCACTGCGTTGGTCGATGGCGGCGTATCGCGCCCGTCCCACCGATGCCGCCTTGGTGTGCAACGTCGGGGTCTGTCACTTGGGGCTCGACGACCTCACGCGCGCCGAGGAATTCATCGAGCTCGCGCAGCGTTTGGAGCCCAAGGATCCGATCGTGCTGCGCGCGGTGGCTGCGCTTAAAGCCCGCAAACGCGACGCTGCGCACGCGTAGTCTTTGGGCCCTTGACGCACGGGGCGCAGCTGAGCACCGTTGACGTCACACGTTTCACCAGTCGCACTGCAATCGATCTTTCACGGAGCCCCCCGATGTCGACCCCATCCCCGCGCACTTTGCTTGAGCGCCAACGCACGCACACATGCAATGATTTGACGCGCGCTCACCTCGGGCAAGAAGTCGTCCTCATGGGGTGGGTGGATTCCAACCGCGACCACCACGGCCGTATCTTCATCGATCTGCGCGATCGCTATGGCACCACGCAGCTGGTGTTTAAGCCCGAGGTCGACGCAGCGATGCGCGATCGGGCGCACGATCTCGGTCGTGAATATTGCGTCGGTGTGCGCGGTGTCGTCGAAGATCGCACGAAAAATGGCGGCAGCGCGAACCCGCGTCTGGCCACCGGTGAAGTTGAGATCGGCATCTTAGAACTCCAGGTGTTCAACTCCTCGCCGACGCCGCCGTTTATGGTCGAGGACAAGATCGACACGTCGGAGGAGAAGCGCCTGTCGCATCGCACGCTCGATCTGCGGCGTCCGCGCCTGCAGCGAAACCTCGCGGTCCGCCACCGCTTGATGCAAGCCGCGCGTCGTTACTTCGACGAGCAAAGCTTTTTGGAGTTGGAGACGCCGCTGCTCGTCAAGTACACGCCCGGCGGCGCGCGCAACTTTCTGGTGCCGTCGCGCTTAAATCCCGGCAAGTTCTACGCGCTGGCCGAAAGCCCACAGCTGTACAAGCAGATGTTCATGATGGCGGGCCTCGACCGATACTTTCAAATCGTGAAGTGCTTTCGCGACGAAGATTTGCGCGGTGACCGCCAACCTGAGTTCACGCAAATCGACGTCGAGATGAGCTGGGCCACCGAGGCAGTAGTGCAAGACACCGTCGAGGGTCTCGTGCAGCGCATGTTCAAAGAAGCGCTCGGTGTGCAGGTCGAGCGGCCGTTTACGCGCATGGGGTATGACGAGGCAATGCGGCGCTACGGCAGCGACAAGCCCGACTTGCGCTTCGGCTTAGAGCACGTCGACATCACCGAACAGATGAAGGCGCTTGACGGCGGCGGCATCGGCTTGTTTAAGGCTGCGCTCGACGCCGGTGGCATCATCAAAGTCATGCGCTTGCCCAAGCAGCACGAGGTCTCGCGCACCGAGGTCGACAAGCTTGAAGACGTGGCCAAGGGCTTGGGCAGTAAAGGGCTAGCGCGCGCACGCGTTGGCGAAGACGGCGCGTCGTGGACGCAAACGCCCCTGGCAAAAACCATCACGCCCGAGGCCATGGCAGCGATTCACAAAGCCGCGAGCGCCGTCGCAGGCGACGTGCTGTTGTTTCAATTTGGCAAGGCGTCGATCGTGCACACGGTGCTGGGTGGGTTGCGGTTGCACCTGCGCGACAAGCTCAACTTGGTGGAGCTCGATGAACACGGCGTGTCGAAGTCGTGGAAGATTTTGTGGGTGACCGACTTCCCGCTGTTTGAATACGACGACGAAAAAAACACCCACGTCGCCGCCCACCACCCGTTCACGTCGCCACGCGCGGGGGACGAGGACAAACTCACGTCAGACCCAGGCGCGTGCAAAGCGCGTGCATACGATTTGGTGGTCAACGGCAACGAAGTGGCGGGCGGATCGATCCGCATCCACGACGGCGCGGTGCAGGCCAAAGTATTTGAAGCGCTGGGGATCAGTAAAGACGACCAGCAAAAGAAGTTCGGCTTCTTGCTCGACGCCATGCAGTACGGCTGCCCGCCGCACGGAGGCATCGCGCTTGGTTTTGATCGCTGGTGCATGTTGTTCGCGGGAGGCACCTCGCTGCGCGACGTTATCGCCTACCCGAAGACGCAAAAAGGCACGGACCTTTTGACCGACGCGCCCACCGCTGTGTCTGACGCGCAGCTCAAGGAGTTGTACATCGCGGTCACAGCGCCCACCGAATAGCCGCTGCAGCGATGACGGACGACGACACTGCGCGCGACCGCCTTGCGCGAGAAGGATTCGCGGTGGTGCGCGCCGTGATCGGCGCCGCACAGGTCGCGCGGCTGCAGGCAGCCACCGACGCACTTGAGGCCCAGGCGCGAGACTTCGTCGTTGACACGCGCGTGCGTGGGGTGTTTTTCGAGATGCAGTCGCTGTCGGGGCGCAAACGCGAGCCCGCCGTGGTGCCGGGTGCCTTACGCAAGATCACGGGCCCGTCGCGTGGGCAGCCGGAATTCATGCGGTTGTGCGCGCACGCGGGGTTGCTGAACTTACTTGAGTCGTGCGGTGTCGGCGGCGCGCGCTGCGTCGTGGACCAAGTGAACTTGAAGCACCCGCGCGTCGGCACGGGATTTCCCTACCATCAAGATGCGGCGTTTTTACACGGCGATGCACGGCGCGATCTGTTGCGCTTTGGTGGCACCAATGTGGTGGTGGCACTTGACGATTGTGACGTCGACAACGGCGGCTTCACGATTTTGGGGCGCACCCACACCAGCGGGCTGATGCGCGACCAACATGGCTACGACACCTCCACCATGAACGAGGGCGTCTTTGATCAAACACACGCAACCACGCCGACGTTGGAGCCTGGCGATGTCGTGTTGTTTGATCCTCTTGTCGCCCACGGCAGCGGCCCCAATCGCTCCGCACGACGCAGACGGATGGCGACGCTGTGGTTTGTCGGCACCAGGTCACACGCCGGCGCCGGTTGAGCGCACTGTCCCGTTTGGGAGCAACAAACGAGGACCAGTTGCGGTGGCACCGCGCACTCGCTGACAGTGCGGCATGCACATGACAACGCTCAAACACCTGTGGCCTTTGTGTTGTTTCGCGGTGGGTTTGTTGACGCTGACGTCGTGCGGCGTCGGTGCTGTCGGCTGCGACTTTCGCAACACCACCACCCTCAACGGCCCCGAGCCGCGCTGCCAAGAGCGCACGGGGCTCGAGTCCATCAGCTTCGCGCAGTCGTGTGATGCGCTCGGTGGTGCATCGGTCGACGGCGGCTGCGAACGCGAAGGCATCGTCGGCGGCTGCAAGGTGGACGGCAGTGACGCGATCATCGACTGGTACTACGAAAAGACCGTCGACGAGGTCAAAGCCGAGTGCCGCAGCGATCCGTTTGTCGAAGCACCCGGGGCGTGAGCGACGTGGCCCGCGCGCCACTTATCGGTTGCGTCGACGTCGTGGGTGCGCAGCATCACCGCAAAACGACGCGCCGTAGCTGGCGGGTGCCACGCCAACGATTGTCTTGAAGCGCGCGCGCAAGGTGACGGCTGAGCCGAACCCCGCTGCATCTGCGATGCGTTCAACCGACAACGACGTCGTTTCCAGCAACACCTGGGCCCGTCGCACACGCGCGATAGTCACCCAGCGCGCGGGCGTTGTGCCGGTCTGCTCGCGAAAGCAGCGCGCGAAGGTCCGCTCGCTCATGCCCGCGCGCTTTGCGAGGACCGACACAGCGAGCCTGCGCTTGAGGTGACGGGCCATCCATTCA
>JAYTVG010000513.1:0-4968 GCA_043744135.1 Deltaproteobacteria bacterium
TCGGCGGCGACGTCGCGCTTATCGACGTGGTGCTGGCGGCACAGCCAGATGTGTTTAACCACAACTTGGAGACCGTGCAGCGTTTGTACCGCGAGGTCAGACCGCAATCTCACTGGCACCACACCACCGGGCTGTTGCGCCATGTCGCGCAGCGCGGGCACGGCGCCGTCAAAAGCGGCATCATGGTGGGGCTTGGCGAAAGCGACGACGAAGTGTGCACGGTGCTGTCACAAATGCGCGCGCTCGGAGTGCACATCGCGACCGTCGGGCAGTATTTGCGGCCCAGCCTCAAGCACTGGCCGGTGGCCCGTTACGTCGAGCCGGCCAGCTACGCGCGCTTTACTGCGCATGGCGTAGCGCTCGGTTTCACCCACGTGTTCGCTGGTGCCTTCGTCCGTTCCAGTTATCACGCGGCCGAGGCGCACGCTGCGCACGCCGCATCCGTGCAGCCGGCGCGTCGGGGGGCGCTGCGCATGATCGACGGGGCGCAATAGACGGGCTTGGGGAGCTCGGCAGATCCGCTTGGTTTTGCAACTCTCGTCTTTCGCGCCGTCGGTTTTTCGCTACAGTCGACGCTATGCTTCTGCCGAATTTCGTTGTCCGCCTCCGATGGTCGGATGGCTTGTGGGTTCGCCTCCCAAGATCAATCAAAGCGATCGAGCGCCGCAGCGTCGCCTCCGTCGTCATTGGCGCGCTTTTGATGGTGTTTGCGCCGACTGCCGTGGCCCGCCCCATCATCACAGAAGTGGCTTGGATGGGGTCAGACGCGTCGTCTTCGGATGAGTGGATCGAGGTCTACAACCCCGACGCTGACGCGATCTGCGATTTGTCGACGTTCGTGTTGGTCGGCGCTGGCAGCGGTGCTGCCAACTTGGCGCTGCCCGCGGTAGGCCTCGCGGCCGGTGACTTCTTTGTCGTACAGCACACCGCGGGCACGCCGGTCGCGGACGCCAGCCACAGCGTCGTCGCGACGGGGTTGAACCTAACAAACGCGGGCGAGGCCTTGCGCTTGTGCCCCGCTGATTCGTTCGCCGACGCCACCACCTGCGACGTCGTCAATACGGGTGCCGCGTGGTTTGCCGGCAACAACACGGTCCCCAAGCGCACCATGGAGCGCAGCGCTGCCGACGGCGACCCATCGCTTGGCACGTCGTGGCAAGACGGCACGGCGCAAAGTCCGCTCAACGCTGAATTCGCGGGCACGCCCGGGAGCCTCGATGCGTGCGCGCTGCCGGATGCGGGCTTCGTCGACGCCGGTACTGCGGACGCTGGCAATCCTGATCCCGTCGACGCCGGACCCAACAGCGCGCCCACCATCAGCATCTCCGCGCCGGCCACGGTGCAAAACACCGCGGACGGCGCCGTCAGCATCGTGTACGACGCTGCCGATGCCGACGCGCCAAACGGCGATCGCGTCGACGTCGAGTTGTACGCGTCGAGTGCGGCATCAGGTTTGGGCGGCATCCGCATCGCGCGTGGCCTGCCGCAAGGGACGCAGCGCACCTTCGTGCTCGGCGCCGACGTGTTGCCGGCTGGCAGCTATCGGTTGCTGGCGCGCGCGGCCGACACCCGCGGCGGCGAGGCTTGGGCACAAGCGCCAGCGGGCGTCGTCGTGGCGGGTGGTGCCGTCGTCGACGCCACCCTCGCGTTCACCGAGCCCGACGGTGTCAACGACATCGACGCGACGGGTGCCGTGAGCGTCACCTGGACGGTGAGCGTTCCCGCCGACGCGGTGGGTACACTGGCGCTGTTTTTGGACACCAACGACGACGCTGCCGGCGGGCGACCGCTCGCGGGGGGCCTAGCTGTCGGCGCCGACAGCCCGCGCAGCTTTCGCTGGGACACGACCCTACAAGACCCCGGCGAGTACTACGTCTACGGCGTGCTCGAGACCGCGCGCGGCGCGATCGTCGCGAAGGCACCAGCGCCGGTGTCGGTGGTCGCACCAGGCTGTGGGTGTGGTGAAGCGCGCGTGAAGCGGTCAAATTGGACTTTGGTGGTCATCGGCTTTCTTTTTGTTCGGGTCCTTGGCATTGTCCCTCGCAACGCAAGACGGGCATTGCGGAAGGGACGCTGATCCTCGTGCGCTACGGCATCATCTCCGACATCCACGGCAACATCGAGGCGCTCAACGAGTGCGTCAAAGCACTCGCGAACGAGCGCATCGACCGCTACGTCTGCCTCGGCGATATCGTTGGCTACGGTGCAAACCCGGAGGAGTGCGCGCAGGTCGTGCGCAAGCTCGTGAGTGTGTGCATCGTCGGCAACCACGACGCTGCGGTGTCGGGCCGCATGGACTACAGCTACTACTATGACGCCGCGCGGCACGCCTTGGACTGGTGTCGCGAGCAGGTGTCGCCGGAGACCATGGCGTGGCTGACCGGACTGCCGTACCGCCAAAAAGAGGGCGAGTTGGACTTCTGCCACGGCAGCCCGATTGAACCTGAAGAGTTCGAGTACATTTTCACCAAGGAAAAAGCGAAAGAGCTCTTGAAGTACCGCGACGATCTGTCGTGGGTCACCTTCATCGGCCACTCGCACCTGACGCGCAGTTTCGCGCTCGGGCCCGACGACGCGTACAACGTCAAGGGCCCTGAGTTCACCGTGCGTAAGGACTTCAAATACATCATCACCGTCGGTAGCGTCGGTCAGCCGCGTGACTACGACCCGCGATCGTGTTGCGCGGTGTTTGATACCGAGACCTGCGTGTTTAAATACGTGCGCTGCGAGTACAACATCGAAGCGCAGATGAAGAAGATCATCGCGGCGGGTCTCGCGTACAACTTTGGTGCGCGCCTGCTCGTCGGGATTTAGCTGCCAAGCTTGATGGATCGTTCGTCTCGCACGATCGACGCGTTTGATTGTTGCAAGCTCGACTCTCTCAAACTCGGTCGGTTCGATCGATCACCTCCCACGGTCGATGCGTTCGGTCGTTCTGCCATTTTGCAATAGGGCGCATCTCGGACTTCCAATACGGGTCGGCGACGTGCGAACATTCGTCTCACTTTTGTGACCGTGCTATCGTCAGCAGCACGTTTGGCGTCTTGGAGTTCAGGTGAATCTGCGCCGGAAAACGGTCGTGACCGTCATTTCAAAGATCGGCGATCGCAAGCCGAAGGCGGACGCGTGCCTCGTCGTCATCTACGGGCAAGCCATCGGGCACAAGTATATTTTGCGACCCGGTGAGATCTTAATCGGACGCTCGAGCCAGGCACAGATTCAAATCGATCACGAAAGCGTCTCACGTCGCCACGCGCGGCTGATGCTCGCTGACACCGGCGTGGCGCTGTCGGACCTCGGCAGCACCAACGGCACGTACGTCAACGATGAAGCGATCGACGAACGCACGCTCAACAACGGCGACCTCGTGAAGGTCGGCCGCACGATCTTAAAGTACCTGTCGACCGACAACATCGAGGCTGCGTACTACGAGGAGATTTACCGGCTGACCACCGTCGATGGGCTGACCCGCTGCTACAACGCGCGCTACGCCAAAGAGTCGTTGGTGAAAGAAGCCAGCCGCGCCGCACGCTATAAACGGCCGCTGACGTTGATGGTGTTTGACGTCGACGACTTCGCGCGCATCAATGAGGAATTCGGCCACCTCGCAGGCGATGCCGTGTTGGCCCAATTGGGCAAGCGCTTAGCGCGAAGGGTGCGCCGAGAAGACGTGCTCGCCCGCACCGGCGGCGGAGAATTTTGTGTCGTGATGCCAGAACTGGATAAGGCTGGCGGCGTGTTGTTGGCGCAGCGCATCTTGAAGTTGGTGTCTGAAACCGCGTTTGGCTTCGACGACGTGCAAATCCCGGTCACGCTGTCGATCGGCGTCGCGCAATCCAACGAACTTGACGACGCCGAGCAGTTCACGAATCCAGGTCGTTCGGCGAGCTCGACGCACGATTTCGCGTCGCAAACAGGCGAGGTTGGCCTCGACGACAGCTCCGCGAGCAAGTCAGGTGAGATCGCCGATCGCTTTCACGCCGCCGCCGAGGCCTTGATGGCGCTCGCGCGGCAACGCCTCGCCCAGGCGAAGACCCACGGCAAAAGCCGCGTCCAGGCTTAGTGTCCAATCGCGAGCTTGCGACCATTTCACCGTCTAAGCGATGACGAAGCGATGACGTGGGTCAGCAACACTAAGCGTCATGAACGCTTCAGCGCTTCGGATGGCCCCGCACGATTCTTTGGCCCACGTCGCAAGGGATCACCTCGCAAACACCGCGATTTGTGGGGGGCAGGTGCCGCCGCCGCCAATTTCGCCGCCGCCAATTTCGCCTCGCGACGTCGACGAACAGATTTCTCTCGCGCGCCAAATCCCGATGATTTTGGTGCACGTGTTGCCGCTCACGGCGATTTTTTGTGACGTCACGGTGATGGACTGGGTGCTGTGTGCCGCGTTGTATCTCGTGCGCATGATCGGGGTGACCGCGGGCTACCACCGGTACTTCTCGCACAAGACGTACAAGATGGGTCGTGTCACACAGTTTTTGATGGCGCTTTTGGCGCAAACCAGCGCACAAAAAGGCGTGCTGTGGTGGGCCGCGCATCACCGCCACCACCATCGCTACTCCGACGAAGCGCGAGATGTGCACTCGCCCAAACGGGGATTTTGGTGGAGCCACATTGGCTGGATGTTGGTGCCCAAATACGAGGCCACGGACTTGTCCCGCGTCAAGGACTTCGCGAAATTCCCCGAGTTGCGCTGGCTCAATCGGTTGTGGTGGTTGCCACCCGCGGCGCTCGGCCTTGTGGTGTTTTTGTGCGGTGGCGTCTCCGCGCTGCTGATCGGCTTCTTTTTGTCGACCGCGCTGCTGTGGCACGGCACGTTCATCGTCAACTCACTTGCACATCTGTGGGGGCATCGGCGCTACGCCACCAGCGACACCTCACGCAACAACTTCATCATCGCTGTGCTGACGTGCGGCGAGGGGTGGCACAACAACCACCACCATTTTTGCGCGTCCGCGAACC
>JAYTVG010000514.1:0-1561 GCA_043744135.1 Deltaproteobacteria bacterium
CAAACGTGAGCTTGTGCGGACGCCGCGCGCACATGCTCGATGAAGCGCGCGCGCTGCTGGGGGAACGGTGCTTGACCTGCGTCGCCGACGTCAAAAAACCTGAGCAGCTGGCAGCGTGGCGCGACGCGACCCTTGAGAAATTCGGACGCGTCAACCACCTCATCGCCAACGCCGGCGCGAATTTTTTGGCACCGGCGGCGAGCATCACTCCAAACGGCTTCGCCACCGTCGTGAACACCGTGCTGATGGGGACGTGGAACGCGATCCACGCGTGGTACCCGCACTTCTCAGACAGCGTCGGCGACCGCTCCATCGTGTTGATGGCGGCCACCAACGGCTCCACCGCCAGCCCACTGATGGCGCACTCGGGGGCGGGTAAGGCGGGCATGTTGAACTTGGCGCAAACGCTCGCGGTCGAGTGGTCGCCGCAAGGCATTCGCGTCAACGCGGTCGCCCCCGGCCCCGTCGACACCGAGGGTGCTAGCAGCCGCTTGTGGTCCGACCCCGCGGCCCGCGCGCGCGTGCAATCGCAGGTCCCGATGGGGCGCATGGGCACGCCCGAAGACTGCGCGGGCTGCGTGTTATTTTTATGCTCCCCGATCGCACGCTTCATCACCGGCACCACCGTCACCGTCGACGGCGGCAACTTCTTAAAGGCGATCCCGCAGCTGTTGTGATGCTACGTCTGCGTTGGCTACGCCGCGGCCCTCGCGCTATCATTCCCTATGGTGAGCGAGCGAGACCGGGAGCATCTGCGGCGGCTGGCCGAAGCCAAGGCGCACTCACACGCCAGCGCACGCGCGGCGCACCTCCGACGTTTACCGATCGATCGCCTGCGCGCGAGTTTTGCGCTCAGCGCGTCGCTGCTCCGGTACGCGGATCTCCGCCGTCGCGTTGATGACCCGGCGGAATTTTTTGCACGCGCTCGTGCGCTCGGCTTGTGTGATCCGTGAAGAGCCTCGACGCCATCGCGGCCATTTTTTCGAGCTGTGCTTGAGCTGCAGGCGGCAAAGACTGCGCTGCAGCGCGGCATGATCGTGCGCGCGAAAAATCACGGCGGCGTCCGCGTGGCGACAGCGATCGCCAACCGCCCCAAAGACCAACTCGATTTGCTCGGGCTGGTCGCGGTGCCCGACGTCGACTGGGACTACGTCGACAAACACGCCGAAGCATGGGGCGTGCAGGCGGTCGTCGCACGCATGCGCGCGCTTGCCGCAGGGGGGACTTGAGCCAACAACGTCTCGCTAAAGCCCCATCTCGGCTTTGTATTTCGCGGCGTAGGTGACGTAGGCGCGCCAACCGCCTTCGATCATGAGCGTGTGCTTTTCCTTCACGGGCCCGACCACCTTGGCAGGAGAGCCGGCGACAAACGAACCGGGCGGCACTTGCGTATGCGCGATGACGACGCTGCCGGCGGCGACCAAGCTCCCGGCGCCGATGTGCGCGTTGTCTAAGATGATCGAGCCCATGCCGATCAGGCAATCGTCGTCGACGACGCAGCCATGCAAGATCACGCGGTGACCGACGGTGACGCGCTTGCCCACGCGGGTTTCGCTCGAGC
>JAYTVG010000515.1:0-4952 GCA_043744135.1 Deltaproteobacteria bacterium
TCACCTTCACCTTCGCCTTCACCTTCACCTTCGTTGCCTTGGTGCTGGCCGGCCGCGCACGCGGTCACAACGAGGCTGGTGCAGCACACAAACGCCAACGTGTTTAATCGCATATTGGCAGTGTGCCGCGTTTGGCGCGCGTCGCAAGCGCAGCCGGGATAGGCTGTGCGTATGTGGACCCTTATCGTCGCGTCGCTGGTCGCCCCGCCCCCGCTTGGTGACTTCCCGACTGAGACGCGGCCGCGTGACGCCAGCAATGCACCGCAAAACACTGCGTTTTTCGCGATCGGCGACCCCGCACCGTCACCGGACCTCGTCGGCGTCACCGCCAGCGTCAATGGCGCGTCACGCGCGATGGAGCCGGCCGCGCGTTTTGGTTGCTGCGTGCTCGTGTCGCATCTGCTGCAAGCGCCAGAGGTCGGTGACACCGTGGTGTTCACGCTGTCGTCGGTGGCTGGTGACAACGTCGTCAGCACCACGATCGGCGCCACCGACGACGAGCGGCCGCGCATCACGATTGAGCCGTCGGCGGTGTCGCACGGGCCAAGCGATGATGGCACCGCGTACGAGATCGTGATCGCGATGGAAGCCGAGGACAACACGCAGGTCGCCATGTTGTACGCGGAGCGCGACGGCGTCGTCGTCGGTTCGTCCACCGACGGTTACGTGTTGCGCGCGCGCTTGGCTTCGACCCCGCTCGACGCGAATGGCCAGCTCTGTGTCGACGTCAGCGTGATGGACGTGGCGCAAAATGTCGCGCCGTCGACGCGCGTGTGCGTCACCCCTGAAGGCGGCACCGTCGTTCATCCACCTGCAAAAAAACCAACACCGGCCAGTTGCCAGCATGCCCCAACGATTGGTAGCGCGGGCTTGTGTGCGTTGTGGTTAGCGGGGCGCAAGCGTCGGGCCCGTCCAGCACCGTGAGCCTTCTTTGCCGGGAAGCGCCCAGCCGCTGGAGGCTCCCGCTTTACAATGGGACATCTCGACGCGCTTTTGAAACTTCACGGTCTCAAACTGCTTGTAGCTTTTGCCCACCAGCGGCAGGCCACTGGTGCACGCGTTCACCAACTTGAAGGTCGCTTCCACGTCGGTGGCCCAGACCTCACCTTTGATTTTCCACGCGCCATTTTGCACCTTCCACTGCTCGACGATGCCTTGCTCCGCACAGGTCGCGTCCCACGCGTCGCGCGCCACCCACTGCATATGCTGTTGGCTGGGCGCTGCATCACAAGCGACGAGCAGGAGTGCTGCGAGGGTGCTAGCGGCGACTAACGTGGTGCGGTTCATCAAAGGTCCCTTGTGATAGTTCGCCGAGGCCATGCGGACGCGGCGTAGGTTTTCATTGGAGTTATGCGCGTGGGACCTGGCCGAACAGCTCGCGTTGCAGCGCGCTGTCGTAGGCCTTGGATCGCAAAAAGACGTCGAGCAATGAGCGGTCAAGCATGCCTTTGCTGGCCTCGGTCGCCAAGATCTCGACGGCCTTTTCGTGGGGCAGCGCCTTTTTGTAGGGGCGGTCGTTTGCGGTCAGCGCATCGTAGATGTCAGCTATCGTCATGATGCGCGTCTGCGCTGGAATCTCGACGGCAGCGACGGCGCGCGGGTAGCCGTTGCCCGTCAGCTTCTCGTGGTGTTTGTATGCGATCTCTGGGACCCGCTTGAGGTCTGTCGTCCACGGAATTTGGCGCAAAAACTCAAACGTGTGCGTGACGTGGCTTTCGATCTCCAAGCGCTCTTGTTGATTGAGTGAGCCGCGCGGGATCGACAGGTTGATGCGTTCGTGTTCCGTCAACAACTCGCGTTGTCGCGCGTGGCGATCCCCGAAGCGCATTTTTTGCAGCTCACTGAGGCGCTCAAAGCCACCCTGCTCAAGCACTGTGGGACGGTTACACAGCTCGATGAATGCCCACATCTCGTCGAGATCGCGCAGGGCCGCGTCGCGGTGTTGGTGAATGTCGTGGCACGTCAAGCACGCTGCGCCTTGAAATCCCAGCGGAGTGAGCGCTTGCACCTCTTGCTGTAAAAAATGCACCTCGGCGCGGGCGCGCGCGTGTTCGAAGCGCTCGCGCATGAGTTCAAACTCGTGCACGTACAATTTGTTCGCTTTGACGAGGACATTTTCGCGTACGCCGACCTTGCCGAAGTCGTGCAGCAGCGCCGCGTAACGCAACTCGCGCAGCTCAGCGTCGTTAAAGTGCACGCCGCGATGCTCTGGCGGCGGGTCGAGGTTGACGGCTTGCGCCACCGCGATAGTCACGAGCGCGACGCGTTCGCTGTGGCCGCTGGTGGTCGGATCGCGCGCTTCGATCGCGTACACGCTCGCGCGGATGAAGCCCTCAAATAGCCGCTCAATGTCGCGATGCAAAAAGGCGTTTTCGATCGAGACCGCCGCGCTGCCACCGAGCGCGGTCAACAGGTCCTCGTCATCGAGCCCGAAACTGCTGTTGCCGAGCGCGTCGGTTTTTTTGTTGAGCGCTTGCAGCACGCCGGTGCACGCGCCTTCGTTGTCGAGCATCGGCACCGTCAAGATCGACGTTGTCGTGTAGCCGGTGGCTTTGTCGACGTCTTTGTTGAAGCGCGGGTCGTCGTAGGGGTCGTCGATGTTGATGACGGTCTTGGTCTCCGCGCACTGGCCCGCGATGCCAGTGCCAAGCGGGATGCGAATCTCGCCCGAAGTTCCGTGCGCGATTTTCGACCACAGCTCGTTGCGCTCGCGGTCGACCACAAACAGCGAACAGCGATCGGCCTCCACCACGTCTTTCGCTGCGCCCAAGATGGCGTCCAACAAGCGGTCGACGTTTTTTTCGGCACCGAGCGACTTGCCCACCTCTAAGATGCGCTGCAGCTTGGCGTTCCTGCGCAACAGTGCGGGGGCGTCCGTCGGGGAAATGGTGTTGGCCACGGCGTCAGCGTAGCCCGTTGGGCGCACGCACGCACAGGAACAATCGCTCGCATCGTGCGCATGGCGTAGGCAACAGGCGCGGCCGCACCGGGGTTGTGCAGCCGCGCCAGCGGATAATCACGTCACGCCCGCTTAGCGTGCGCCGAAGATGCCGGATTCCGCAAAGAACCACGCGATCTCGGTCTTGGCGGTGTCGGGTGCGTCAGAGCCGTGCACGGTGTTTTCGCCGATTGACGACGCGAAGAGTTTGCGGATGGTACCGGCCGCGGCCTTCGCCGGGTCAGTCGCGCCCATAATCTCGCGGTTTTTTGCGATCGCGTCGTCCCCTTCGAGCGCCATCACAAGCACGGGGCCCGACTGCATGAACGTGACGAGCTCCGCGAAAAACGGGCGCTGCCGGTGAACCGCATAGAAACCTTCGGCTTCGGCTTTGTTCATCAGCATCATCTTCGCAGCTGCGATCTTGAGGCCCTTTTCTTCAAACATCGCGATGATTTTTCCGGTGACGTTCTTTTTGACGCCGTCGGGCTTGATGATGGACAAGGTGCGTTCAAATGCCATGGAGATCCTCTTTCATGTTCGGGTTGAGATGCAGGTGTTCGTTGCACGGTCGCGTTGCACGGTCGCAGACAGTCTTAAATGCAGGGATGAGATGCACGTCAAGCAGGCGTTAGCGCAATTGGCGCCGGCGGCGCAGGGAGTTTTTTGAGCGGTTCCAGCACCGCGCGCACGCGGGTGCGAACGCGCTCCCGCCCCAAGATGGCGAGCACGTCCCACAAGCCGGGCGTGGCTTTTTTACCTGTGACGACCCAGCGCAGAGCACCCATCAACTCCTTTTGCAGCGCGCGCTCAGCGGCAAAGCTTTCCACCAACACCTTGATCGACTCGGTGGTCCAGTCAAACAGCGTGTCGATGCGCTCCACCAACTCGGTGTAAATGTCGGCGCTTTCCTTAGGTGTTTTGTTTTTGAGCACCGCATTTGCGACCACCTCAGCCGTGACGACGCTACCGCTGAAAAAATAGCTCGCGTAGTCGATGAAATCCTCCGATTTTTCAAAGCGCGTTTTTGCGGCCGCCACGATGCGTTGCAAGTACGCGTCGCTAAACAGCTGCGCTCGCAAATACGCGACGACCTCTTGGTCGGTGCGCGCTTCGCGCAGGTACCTGCCGTTGAGGTCGAGCAGTTTTTTCATATCGAACACTGGACCGCCCAGCACCACGCGCTCAAGCCGAAAGTTCTGCACGAACTCGTCGAGGGAAAACACCTCGCGCCCGTCCTCAAACGTGTGCGCCATCGTGCCTAAAAAGTTGACCATCGCGTCGGGCAGATAGCCGGCTTCTTTGAACCAACTGAGCGAGACCGGATTTTTGCGCTTGCTCACCTTGGATTTGTCGTCGTTGCGCAACAGCGGCAAGTGCGCAAACTGCGGCGCCTCCCAGCCAAACGCCTCGTACAGCAGCACGTGTTTGGGCGTCGAGCTCAGCCACTCTTCGCCGCGCAACACATGCGTGACTTCCATCAGGTGGTCGTCGACGATGTTGGCCAAGTGGTAGGTGGGAAAGCCGTCGCTTTTCATCAGCACTTGGTCATCGACTTCGTGGTGGTTAAACACTTGAGGCTTGTCGCGCAGCATGTCTTTTACGACGGTCTGCGCTCCTTCATGGCGCGGCACCTTCAAGCGCACCACCATCCCCGACGTCAGGTTGCGCTCGCGGCAATGGCCGTCGTAGCCCGGGTTTTGCTTGTTCGCCTTGCGCTGCGCGTTGACTGCGTCCGTGCGCTCTTTGGGGCAATCACACCAATACGCTTTGTGCGTCGCCACCAGCGCGTCGGCGTGCTGCCGGTACAGCGCGAGCCGCTCGCTTTGGCGGTAGGGCGCATGCGGGCCGCCGATATCGGGACCTGCGTCCCACGTGATGCCGAGCCACGCCAACGCTTGCAAGATCGCGGTTTCGCTCGCGCGCGTGCTGCGGGCTTGGTCGGTGTCTTCGATGCGCAACAAGAAGCGCCCACCGTGTTGTTTGGCGAACGCGTAGTTGAACAGCGCGATGT
>JAYTVG010000516.1:0-4952 GCA_043744135.1 Deltaproteobacteria bacterium
TCCGCAAACTCACGTCGAGCACGACGAGCCGCGGGGGTGGGCCGGTCGTGGGGTTCGCTTGCATGTAGGCAGCCACCAAGGCGTGGACCTCGGCGGGCAGGGCGTCTGCGAGCCGCTCGACCGACACCGCGCGCACAATGCGTCGTCCTCCCGACGTGCCGGTGCTCGCGTCAAAGAGGTTGAGCGACAGCAGTAAACCGTCTCCCAGCGCGCCGGCTTCGCTGTGCAGCACGATGGAGGCCCCGAGCGCCGCCGCGAGCTCTGCGATGCATGCGTCACTGCCGGCGACGCACCCGAGGCTGCGCTGTTCGCCTTGCAGGTCCAACACGCGCCGGACGTCTTGTTGCGACAACACCGAAAAATGCCCACCGTCACCCGCGGCGGTAGCGACGACGCTGGTGAGCAGCTGGGCTTGGGCGGGCGTGACCGCTGCGTCACCCGCCAACGTCAACAGCAGCGGCCACCACATGCCTTACGTCTCTTCGAGTTGGGCGCGCGACGTCAAGATGCGGTTGGCGAGCTTGTAGTCGACGGCCTCTTGCGCCGACAACCAAAAGTCGCGATCGGAGTCCTTCTCCACTTGCTCGACCTTTTTGCCGGTGGCCTCTGCGACGATCTCATTGTAGCGCCGTCGCAGTTTGCTGATCTCCTTCGCAGTGATGTCGATGTCCGACGCTTGCCCGCGCGTCGCCGTCGACGGCTGATGCAACAAGAAGCGCGCATTTTGCAGTGACGTGCGCCGACCGGCCGCCGCGCCCAAAAAGATCAGCACGGCGGACGACGCCACCACACCGTTGGCGACCGTCGTGATGGGACACGGCGAGAAACGAAACAGGTCGTAGATAGCGAAACCCGAGTCCGCAGAGCCGCCCGGCGAATTGACAAACACCGTGATCGGCGCCTTTTTGTCTTTGCGCTCCAGCAGCGTCAGCATGGTTGCGACCTTGCGGTACAGCGCGTCGGTGACTTCCTCGGCGATGATCAGGGTGCGCGCCTCCAGCAGCCGGTCTTCCACGCGACCGTTCTTTTTGCCCTTTTTGCCGTCGTGGTCGTGGCCGTCTTCGTCGTCATCATCCAGCTGCCAGTCGTTCATCGCATCTCCTGCTGTCGATCGTGTGTTGCGTTTCGCGGGCGCGGCGTACCGCGCAGCACCTTAGCGAACCTGCTCAGTCGATGCACGCGCGCGCAAACGGAAAGCTCGGGTCGGCTTGGTCCGTGCACGTGAAGCCGTCCGGGCAGTCCGTGCTGGTGTCGCATGGCGTCGTGCAGATGCCGGTGTTGCCGTTGGCTGCGGCCAAGCATGCACCGTCGCCGGCACCCGCGGTATCGACGCCGCAGCTCGCGCCAAACTGCACCAAACAAAACGACGCAGCGAGCAAGTCGCGATAGGCGTCGCAGGTCGGGAAGTCGAGCGTTGAGTTTTTAGGCGTGCATTGGCGCCCAACGACAATGTCATCGGCGTCTTGCACAAATTGGCATCCGAACGACCGCGGGCAATCTGCGTCCACCGAGCACGGCCGCGTGCACGCGCGCTCGTCGTCGCCGGTGTCGGCAGTCAGCGGGATGCGCGAGCACAAGTTGCCGTTGCCGCCACAGTCTGCGTCCGTCGAGCAAGTGGCGCACAAGGTGGCGTCGTCGTCTGGCGGCGGCGACACACAGGTGCGCGCATCGTTGTCGCAGGTCTGGCCGTTTAAAAAGTCGCACTGCAGGGTGTTCTCGCAACCGACGCACAAGTTGTCGGAGGCTGCACAGTTGCCACCGAAGATCGAGCACGCTTGCTGCGCTTGTTGGTTGGTGCACTCCGAGCGGCACAGGCGCGCAGCCTCGTCGCACACTTGCGGCAAAAAGCCCCCGCAGTCTGAATCTTGCAAACATTCAACGCACGAACCAACGCCGGTCGCTGGCACTTCGCAGCGCTGCTGCCCCGGGCATTGCTCGTCGACCAGGCAGCCGGCGGTGCAGAAGTTGTCGACGCAGCTTTCAGCGTCGCCGCAGTCGCCGCTGCTGGTACACGTGCGCACGCAACCGTTTTGCACGCAGGCGTGGCCGTCGCCACAGCGCAGGTCGTCGCCGCCGCAGCCCAAAACGCACGCGCCGTTTGTGCATTGCGTCCCAAGCGGACAGGCCGCGTCGGCCGCGCACGCGTTGGTGTCGCCTTCACCTTCGCCTTCGCCTTCGCCTTCGCCCTCGCCCTCGCCTTCACCCTCGCCCTCGCCTTCGCCTTCGCCTTCGCCTTCGCCCTCACCTTCAGCGCACTGTCCATCGGTACACGCGGCGTTGTTGGGGCAGTCGCGCTCGCTGCGGCAGCCGGGGGTGCACGCACCTGTGGTGCATAAGTTGCCGAGCGCACAATCGGCATCGACGCTGCACTCGACGCAGACACCCGCCGTGCACGCGCCGCCTGCGCAGTCCGCGTCGGTGCTGCACACGCTGCGACAGGCTCCGTCGACGCAACTGTCGTCGCCTTGGCATTGCGCGTCGGTTTCACACTCGACGCACACGCCGATGGCGCCGTTGCCAGCGCAGGCGCGCGCGCCACCGCAGTCGCGATCGTCGCGGCAGCCCGCTGTGCACGCGCCATCCTCGCAGACGTTTTCGATGTCGCATTCGGAATCGGCCGCGCACGCGTCGGATGGTGCCGGATCGCTGCCGTCACTGGGGACGCTGGCGGAGCACGCCACCACACACGTGGCGCTCACGACACTCAAAAGGGCAAACGACAAACGCATGGAGACCTCGAAAGCCGGACGGACGCGCCCGGCAGACAGCTGCAACACGACGCACCATGGCGCGCGATTCGCGCAGGGAAAGGGGTGTTGTTACATTGAGGCGAGGCCGTGTAGGAGGCTGTATGATGCTCGCGCCCATGTTGGTGTTCGCGTTGGCTTGCGCGCCGCCGTTACCCGTGTCGGTCGCGCAAACATCCCCCGCGCCTGCGAAGCGCACAACGTTTGTGCCGCTGACTGCGGTGGCATTTAAGGCGCACGTGCTCGAGCCGGCGCGCGGCAAGATCCTCGTCGTCAACGCCTGGGCGAGCTACTGCGCCC
Organism: Deltaproteobacteria bacterium; assembly: GCA_043744135.1. Lineage (GTDB taxonomy): Bacteria > Myxococcota > UBA727 > UBA727 > VGSZ01 > JAYTVG01. Next base: position 3,048 of record JAYTVG010000516.1, read on the forward strand.
CGTGTTTGAGTGAGCTGCCCGGCCTCGTGAGGTTGCAAAGCGAGCTGCCCGACGTGCGGTTTGCTTTCGTGAGCGTCGACGACAGCGGCACCGAGCGCGTCGCGGCCCAGGTGTTGGCGAAGCGCGGTGTGACGCTCGCGTCGTATATCGTCGACGGTGATGCCGCAGCGTTCGTGGCCGCGCTCGACCCCACCTACGAGGGCATGGTCCCCGCCACGTTTATCTATCGGACCGACGGCAAGCTCGCCGCGCGCTTGGAGGGTGAACAAACTCCCGCGCAAGTTCGCGCCGCCATCGCGGCCGCACATCACGCGGTAACGACCCGATGAATGAGGCGCCGCTGTTGTTGTTTGATGGCGTCTGCAACTTTTGCGACGCGAGCGTGCAGTTCGTGTTGCGCGCTGAGGCCGACAGCAGCATCCGCTTCGCCACGCTGCAATCAGCGTTCGGCCAGCAGATGCTGCAAAAGCACCACATCAACGTCGACAGCGTGGTGTGGGTGGAGGGTGGCGAGGTGCATACGAAATCGAGCGCTGCGGTGCGCATCGCGCGGCACTTGCGGTGGCCGTATCGCGCGCTGTCGGCGCTGTGGATCGTGCCTAAGCCGGTGCGCGACCTCGGCTACACGATGTTTGCGGCGCTGCGCTACACGCTGTTTGGCAAGCGCGCGAGCTGTGCTGTGCCGACAGCGGCGACACGTGCGCGCTTTATGACGGAGCCGACATGAACAGCGCGGCCCTGCCAACAGCGGTACCGACAAGCGCCAGCACCGACCGCACTTTTTTTGCGTTCGTCGCCGTCGTGTCTGCGGTCGCGTTGAGCTTTTTAGCGTGGCTGTTGATGCTGCGGACCGCACCCGTCAACGGTGCCACGAACCTGGCGTTTTTGCCGGCCGTCAACGCCAGTTTTAACGCCACCAGCGCCGTGTGTTTGGTGCTTGGCTACGTCGCCATCAAAAACCGCAAGCCGCACGTGCACCGCACGCTGATGGCGCTGGCGCTGCTGAGCTCGGCGTTGTTCCTCGTGAGCTATATCGCGTACCACTACGGACACGGCGACACGAAATACGCGGGCACAGGCTTCATGCGCCCGTTGTATTTCACGGTGCTGATCACGCATGTGCTCCTGTCGATCCCCGTGCTGCCGATGGCGCTGGTCGCGGTGTATTTCGCGCTCACGCGGCGCTTTGACAGCCACGTGCGCGTCACCAAAATCGCGCTGCCGATTTGGTTGTACGTGAGCGTGACTGGCGTGCTGGTGTTTTTCATGTTGCGCTGACATTCGCGCGCCCTGCGTCGCTCACGCCGCCATCATGACCATGGTCACGTGCGCGCTTGCCCGCTCGCGGGCATAGTGCCGGTCTGCGCAGCGGCATGCGCAAGGAGGCTTCATGTGGGTGTCGCTGGCGCTTGGCATCGCAACGTTTCACTGCGGCACACCGGTGTTGGCGCCGCTGGTCGATTTCAACGTCGTCAATGCCCGCGCTCGACTTGTGCACGTGCTCGGCGGGCCGCTCGCGGAGCGCGACGGCTACAGCCTGCCAAACGCGCTACCAGGTGCGCATTTCGTGGTGCGGTGGGGCGCCAACTACGGGGGTGATGGCGCTGCTGAAGTGCTCAGTGCTCTCGAAACGTCGTGGGCGCGCTACGTCGACGACCTCGGCTTTACCGCCCCAGGCGACGGCTTTAAGATCAACGCCTACGTTGCTGACAGCGGCAGTGGTGCGCCGGCCGGTATTGGTGCTGCGGGCTACGCAACGCCAGACAACGAAGGGTATTTCGGTTTGGTGATCGAACAGCCGACGATGGCCGACCCCGTCGAGCGTGAGTACACGGCCGGCCACGAGTTTTTTCACGTTGTGCAATACGCCATCAACACCTACCCGTATGACGGCGAGGCCGCGTG
>JAYTVG010000517.1:0-1559 GCA_043744135.1 Deltaproteobacteria bacterium
CCGTCGACGAGAAACTGCACGGCGACCGCCGCCAACAACAACCCCATCACGCGTGTGAGGATGTTGAGGCCGGTGGCGCCAAGGCGCACCTCGATCCAAAGCGCGGAGCGCAACACCAACCACACGCACAGCGCCGTGCACGCGACAGTCGCGGCTACAACGAGGAGATACAGCGGGCGCCCGTGCGCGTTTGAGGTCACCACCATGACGGTCGCGATGGCGCCCGGGCCCGCCAACATCGGGATGGTGAGCGGGATTATCGCCACGTCGTCTTTGTGCGCGCCTTCTTGTTCTTCCGCAGCACTCAAGCGCACTTTGGATTGCTGCGCACGCATCATGTCCAGCGAGAGCAAAAACAACAGCAGCCCGCCGGCGATGCGAAAGGCGCCAAGCGTGATGCCGAGCAGGCGAAACACCAAATCGCCAGCGACCGAGAAGGTCAGCAGCGTCACGCAGGTCGCGATGGCGGCCTTCTTCGCCATCGCGCGTTTTTTTTCGAGCGTGTCGCGCGCGGTCATCGCCAAAAACGCCGGGATGACAGCGATCGGGTCGACGACGAAAAACACCGCCGTGAACGTCACCATCGCGAAGTTGGTCAGTTCAGACACCGCACCGGTATAGCGAATCCGCCATGGTTTGGGAGCTAGCTACAGCTCGCCCCACAAACGCTGCCGCTCGGTCGGATGCGTATGGGGGTCGACCCTAACGGGCGCGCGGCGGGCGGGGGAAAAACGCCGACGTCGACGCAAGGTACGCCGCGTAGCCGTCGCGGCGTTTTTTCATGCTGTCTTCCAGCATCGGCACGCCGGACACACGCAAAATGAGCGTGGTGATGGTGACGGGGCCAAGCAACGCAGAGCCGATGTGGATCCACGACGTCATGTGTGCGATCGCGAGCGCGTACAGCCCCCACCACAACACGACTTCGCCAAAATAGTTGGGGTGGCGCGACCACGCCCACAAGCCGCGGTCCATCACGTGCCCGCGGTTTTTGGGGTCGCGTTTGAAACGCACGAGTTGGAAGTCTGCGACGGTTTCAAAGGCGAAGCCGGCAACGAACACCGCGACACCGATGATCGTGCCCGCGTCCGCCGCCAGCGGGGCAGGGCTGAGCGCCGAAAGCTGCACCGGCAGGCTCACCATCCACAACAGCACGCCTTGAAGCGCAAAGACCACGAGCAAGCTCTTGAGCCAAAACGGCGGGTGTTGTTGTCGCAGCATTTGGTAGCGCACGTCTTCGGGTTTGCCCCAGTTGCGCACGAGCAGGTGCAGCGCGAGGCGCACGCCCCATAACGTCACCAGCGCTGCAACTAGGCGCGAGTGCGCACCAGTCCAGGGGCGCTGCAGTTGCGTGAGCCAAGCAACACCAACGAAGCCCAAGCCCCAAAAAATGTCGACGATGCTGGCGTTTTTTTTCGCCACCGACACGAGCCACAACAGCAACATCGCAGCACCGATAGCGAAGGCATTGTTCACCAGGAGGTCGGTTGTCGTCGTCATGCGCCCCTCATCTCGCAGCGTTGTCGGTTGCGTGTTGTTGCACCATCCGGTTCATCATC
>JAYTVG010000518.1:0-4950 GCA_043744135.1 Deltaproteobacteria bacterium
TCGACGTGTGTGCGACGCAGGCAGTGGCGCTGGTGATCGTCAGCGCCCGCGTCGACGACACCGCGGGGTTGACGCTGCTTCGGCAGCTCGGTGCCTTTGGGGCGATGCCGCAAACGATGGTGCTGTTTGAAGACGTCAACGACCGACGCAGGGCCGGGCTCGCTCGCGCGGGTGCGCTTGAACACGTGTTGGCCCGGTCCGTTGACGCCTACGACGCAGCGGCGACGTCGTTTGAGCTGGCACCGCTGTCGGCGCTCGTGGACCGCGTGATCGTGCGCGGTGCGCTGCAGGCACGGCTTGACCACGCCAGCCAACAATTCAAAACGCTCGTCGACAACAGCAACGACGGGATCTATTTGCTGCGCGACGGGCGGTTTTTGTACACCAACCGGCGCTTCCAACACATGGTGGGGTTTTCCGCCGAAGAATTGTTGCAAGATGATTTCGTCATCAACGCGCGCTTGGTGGGTCCGCAAAGCCGTCAGTTTTTGCTTGAGCGTCAGCGCCTGCAACAGCTCGGTGTGGCGGTGCCCGCACGCTACGAATTCGTCGCGCAGAAAAAAACCGGTGAGGTGTTTGACGCCCAGGTCAGCGTGAGTTCGATCGACGTGCAAGGTCCAGGGTTGTCGTCGCTGGCCGGTGCCTTGGGCATCATGCAAGACATCACGGAGCGCAAACGTTTTGAAACCCAACTCGTGCGCAAAAACCGTGAGCTCGCGCTCATCAACGACCTCGCGCACTCCATCAGCCACGCGGTGGCGCTTGACGACACGCTCGCGCAAGGGTGTCGCCGCTTGGGCCAGATCTTGGGCGCCGCTGCCACCGGCGTGTCGCTCATCGGCGCTGACCCCCGCACCTTGAGCTTGCGCTTCAGCGACGGACTCAACGATGAGCTCGCGCGTGCCATGGGTGCGTTGCCGCTCGATGGCGATAGTCTGCTCGCACTCGCGGTGCGCAGCCGCGGCATCACGCTTGTTGACGACGTCAAGACCGACAACCGCGTCGCTATCGGTCTGGTCAAGGCTTCTCGGTTCGCGGGCTGCATTGTGGTACCGCTGATCGCGGGGATGACGGTGAGCGGCGCGGCGCGGCGCATTTTGGGTGTGGCGTTTGCGTTTTTGGACGAACGCGCTCCGCGTGCCGATGACACGGAGCTAATGGTGTCGATCGGTGCGCTGATGGGTAACGCGGTCATCAAGGCAGGGTTGTTGGAGCGTGAGCAACGCGCCGTCGAGATGTTGGTCGCGCTCGATGAAATCGCGGTGGCGTTGGCCTCGACGCTCGATATCAACGAGGTCGCGCGCACCGTCGCGCGCAACGTTCACCGCTTGTTTGGCGCCACCCGCGTGTTGATCGCGTCGCTGCAAGAGCGTTCGTTCGTCGCACTGCACGTGCTTGACGACGGCGAGCCCAGCGCTTCGCCACCGATCCCCTACGACGAGACCATCATGGGGCTGTGTTTGGATGAGCGCACATCCGTGCAGCGCGTGCGCAGCCCTGGCGGCGGTGCCTCGATCGACCCACTGACGCAGACGCCGGTGGAGCTGTTGCCCTACGAAGCGGACCTGTTTGAAGAGGGCATCGGCGCGGGCGTGGCGATTCCAGTGTTGCAAGATGGCGAGCCCGTGGGCGCGTTGTGGGTCGGCTACAGCGCACCTGAGCCGCTCACCAAACAAGCGCTCGACGTGCTTACGTCGATCGGCGCGCACGTCGCCATCGCGATGAAAAATGCGCGTCTGTTCGCCGCCCGCAATCTTGCGCTACACGAGCTACAAGCCGCGCAAGACAAGTTGGTGCAAGCGGAGAAGCTCAACGCCATTGGCCTGATCGCGCACGGCGTTGCGCACGACTTCAACAACGTCTTGGGTTCCATCTTGGGGCGGGCGCAGCTGCTCAAAAGCCAACTGCACGATCCGCAGCTCCTTAAGCACGTCGACGTCATTGAACAGGCCGCCGACGACGGTGCCGAGACCGTGCGGCGCATTCAAGAGATCGGTCGTCGCGACCAGATCGACGACTTCGTCGCCGTCGACCTCAACGAGCTCATGCAAGACGTCGTCGATCTGACGCAGGCGAAGTGGCAAAACGGCACGCATCCGATCGACGTGCGCGTTGTCGCGGCACCGCAACCCGCGATGGTTGCGGCAAACCCGCACCAACTGCGTGAGGTGTTGATCAACCTGGTGCACAACGCCGTCGACGCCATGCCGTCGGGCGGTCTGCTCGAGTTGTTGACGACGTCCACGACGGACGCATGGGAATTGCGCGTCACAGACACCGGCTCGGGCATCCCTCCATCGGTGCTGCAGAAAATTTTTGATCCTTACTTCACGACCAAGGGCGCGCGCGGCACTGGACTGGGGCTGTCGGTCAGCGACTCGATCATGCGCCGCCACGGCGCCAGCTTGTCTGTCACCTCGCACACCAGCGGCGAGCAACGCGGCACTCAGTTCGTCTTGGCGTTTTCGCGCCATCGCGGCCCGGCTCCATCGGTGACCGCGCGGGTGGATGTCACGCGCACACAGCGGGCACGCGTGTTGGTGGTGGATGACGAGGCAAACATTCGCGAAATCTTGTGCGAGATCTTACTCAGCGGTGGGCACGAGCCGGTGGCGGCTGCTGACGGCGCGGAGGCGCTTCACCTGTTGCGCAGCGCACCGTTTGACATCGTCTTCACCGATCTCGGCCTGCCCGGCATGAGTGGCTACGAGGTGGCGAGCGCCTGCAAAAAACTTCGCCCTGACGTGCCCATCGGCTTAATCACCGGCTGGGGCGCCTCGCTCGACCTCGACGTCACGCGAGCCCACGGCGTGGATATGGTGATCTCAAAACCGTTTCGCTTCGAGCAAGTGTTGGGCTTGGTCGACGAAGCGATGTTGACCAAACGCCGCGCGTCTTGATGGCGACGACGCTGCCTCGCACGCGACGATGCTTCGACCTTGGCAGAACAGCGCACCAAGCGCGGCCGTCGTTATCACTAGTCGGGTTCCAACACGCCAAAGACGAAGTTGAAGACGCCGCGGCGCTGCCGCCCGGAAAAATCCAAGAACCAATCGACCGGCAGCGGGCTTTTCGCGGCGCGATCCGCGAACACGTCGAGGTCGATGGTGCCGGTGCCGCCGCCCTTGATGCGCGCAGGTACCGTGACGGCAGATAATTTCATGCCGTGATAGCGCGAAAAACTGACCTCGATGTCTTGTGCGTCGGTGAGGCCGAGATTTTCTACCACCATCTGGACGGCGACGTGCTGCTCGCGCGGCACCTCCAAAAACAAACTCTGCGTGCCGTCTGGGGCGATGAGCGTGCTGACCTCGAGGTTGGGCACGCTGGCGTCGTCGCCGATGGCCGTGCATGTGTCCGTCGGCAGATCGCAAAAATAGTTGGTCGGGCAGTTGTCGTCGCTTTCGCACGTGATGCCATCAAGCGCGCCGAAAAAGCATCCGCCGCACAGCGCCGCGATAGCGCCGCACAACACCGTGATAGCGCCGTGCTGGGTGTGCGCGTTCATGAGGCACCGCCGACGTCGAGCTGCGAGGTCGCGCTGAGCGCTCCTTCGGTGGGGCCATCGTCGAGCACGAGCATCGCCACGCCAGCGCCGACGCCACATGCCGACAGCGCCGCGGCCGGCCAACCGATGACGCCACCGACGAGCCGCTGCAGCAACAACTGATCCGCTTGAGCGCGCGTATGCGGCTCAGCGTGCAGTTGCCGCTGAGCGTCGAGCGCCAGCGTCAGGGAACCGACGCCGACCAGTCCAAGCAGCCCCCCCGTCAACGCGCTGCTCAAGCCGGCGCGACGCAGTTTGCTGGCGCGCGCGGTGCCAAGCGCCTCGTCGACGGTTGTGGGCATCGGCGGCAGCTGCAGCGCCCCATCGGCTATCGTCGGGGGGGAGGCTGGTGTTGCGGGTTCGCCGCTCGCTGTCGACAACACCAACGCCAGCAAGGTCAAATGGATCATGCGTTCTCCGGTGACGGTTTGGGTGACGAAGAGCAGTCATCAATTACCTTGTTCACCTCCCAAGGTCGGTGAATTCAATTGTTCACAACCTTGGACGAACAAAGCAATTCGAAGCGATGAGCAAAGGCAGCTGCGTCACGTCCACCTCCCTTGCGCCACCAACACCGCCTCGATCAATTCCCGCAAAGCACCTTCGCCGCCTTTGTTGCGCGTCACGAGGTGCACGCACGGCGGCAGCTGCGGGACCGCATCAGCGACACACGCAGCGAGACCGACCGTCTTGAGCAACGGCAAGTCGTTGATATCGTCACCGATGAACGCGGCTTGGGCAAAGGTTTTTCCCTCCTGCTCAAGCACGCCAGCCAACGCCGCGGTTTTGTCAGCGATGCCTTGCAGCACATGCGGCACGCGCAACTCCTGCATGCGCGCCAGCACGTTTTGACTGGCGCGACCGCTGATCGCGCACAGCACGATGCCGGCGACGCGGGCGCGTGCCATGCCCAAGCCATCGCGCGCGTGAAATGCGTGCAGCATCTCACCGTTGGGGCCGTAGTAAAGCTTGCCGTCCGTGCAGACGCCATCGACGTCAAACGCGATCACTTCAATGCGCTGGGCACGCTGGTGCACGCTGAGCACGTCTTGCATATGCACGTGGTAGCCGATTTCACGAGGGTGCGGCAGGGGTGGAACGGATCCGTCGCGCGCGCCTTCAAGGTTGCAGGGAATAGGCACGCGTTGCCGCGGGTTGGCGGTCGCGTGCGGGATCACGCCGGTTGACCGCACCGGCGCCCCTCGCTAACCGACGCGAGTCGCTGTTTGACAATCGCTTTTCGCGCAGGAGTCCCTCGTGCTCAAGTTTGCCAAGTTTCGCTTTGCGTCGCTGTTGTTGGTGTTGACGGCCGCGGCATCGCTGTCGATCGCCAGCTGCAAAAAGGACCCGGCCCCAACCGTTGACGGCAAGGACACACCCGCCGCTGGCGACGTCGTCAAGGC
>JAYTVG010000519.1:0-4948 GCA_043744135.1 Deltaproteobacteria bacterium
GCAGCCGTCGCCGTCGAGATCCACGATGGCGGGCGTCACCGACGAGTTCAAGCGCGCCCCGTCACCCGTGGTGGTCCACAGCTCAGCGCCGGTATCGCCGCGTACCGCGCGCAGCACGCCAGGCACGGGATCGTTAAACGATTCGGTGGCGGTAGCGGCCACAAACGAAGGCGCGTCGTTGTGGTTAAACGAGATGAACACCACGCTGGGCATGTCGTCGCGCGACAACAGCCCGTCGCTGTTGGTGTCACTCAAGCGCGCCACCAGCGGCGTCACCCACACCTGCTTCGACGCGGTGTTGGTGCTGCCGCCGTCCCACTCCCACGTGGCTTGCGGCGAAAACGTCGTCGGCGTCGGGCACGGCGGCAGCGTATCGTTGACGCCACGTGCGTTGACCGCGATGGTCGCGACCGCACCTGCACAGGTGTTGGCGCCGGTGTTGAGCGTCGCTGTGTGCGCTTGCGCGTCGTTGGACGTGAAGCGCACGCGGATGAGGCCGGTGGTGCCGGGCGCAACCGACGCGGGCGCGCTGATGATCTCAAACGGCGCAACGATACTCGGCGAGACCGCGACCGCGGTGGTACCGGGGTTTGAGCACGCCACGGTGCGAATTTCAGTGTCGCCGACAAACACGTCGCCAAACGCGATGGTCTGCGGCACGCATTGCAGGCCCTCAGTGCAGGCGCCCGCCGTATTGGCGCGCAAGCTGACGATGGCGGGCGCGGTGTCGGTCAACACATCCAAAAAACCGAACATGGCCGCACCAGCGTTTGCCACGCCCACCGTCGTCGGGGCGGCGCGCACCGTGAGCGTTTGCGTGGCGCCGGGGGCAATCACGCTCGGTTGGGCGGTGACGTTTGCCAGCGAAAAGTCGGGGTGCGAGCCCGCGCGCAAGCCGACGCCGCGCACGAACAAATCCGCACCACCGCAGTTGAAGATGTCGACGTTTTGCGTGGCGTTTGCACCGACAGCGACGACGCCGAAATCTTTGTCTTGCGGCACCACTTGAATGCATGGTGCGACGCCGGTGCCGCCGGTGGGCACGTCGATGTTTTGCTCGGGGTTGCCAAAACCGCCAAGTTCTTTGTAGACGAAGTGCACATTGCCGACGTGAGGCTGCGCGGTCTCGGGCCGGTACGTGACCACGAACGTCACGCTGTCGCCGACGGGGACAAAGGCACCAAACAAGCCACCAAACAGCGTATCAAATGGCGGTGGCAGCGTATCTGCCAGCGACGTAAACGCGGGCTCAATCACGGTAAACGGCGGCGAGCCAACGTTGACGTCGATGGTGTTGATGACGCAGTCCTCAGTGCCGACGTTTGTCAGCGTGACTTCACGATCGACGCTGCGAAACACCGGCTGAAAACCAAAGTTGACGGCGGTGGGCGACGCTTCCAAAAAGCACGGTTGCACCTCGACCGAGGTGCCCTCAAGCGGGACGTCGACGGTGGGGTTGACCGGATCGCTCGACAACACCCGCAAAACGCCGTGCTCAACGCCCGCGATAGCCGTCGGCGCAAATGTCACGGTCAGCGTGCCGCCCTGCCCCGATGGCAGCGTCATGCCGGCGCTCAAATCGACGTAGGCGCGCGAAAACGACGCGGTGGCCTCGACCACATCCGCCGATGTCAACGTGCACTCAAGCGCGCCGATGTTGCGGATCAGCACGTTTTGCGTCGAGGTGCGGTTCTCGCCGACGCTGCCGAACTGCACCACGCTGGGGATGACCTGCAGCGCACAGCGCGGCGGCTCGCGCGAGGTGCCCACCAGGTCGATGCGGTAGGTCTGCGCACCGGCGTCGATGTCCAGCGCAACCGCACCAGACGTGCCCGACGGGATGCTCCAAGTGCCGGGCACCAGCGGCGCGAAGTGCACGGGGATGCTTAGCACCTCGTCAACGTTGAGGATGCCGGGCACCGCGGGGGTGGTCGGGTCCGCCGTGAACGGGTTTGGAAATTGCGCGTTGAGCGTCATGGCGCCAATCTCCGCAGGTCGGGTGCCGCACGAGCGCACGGTGATGACGTCGTCTTTGCGCTCGCCCACCAACACTTCGCCAAAGTCGATGATCGAGCGGGCAGTGCAAAGCTGGGCGGCGTCGCCTTGGCCGGTGATGAGCGCGTGCAGCTTGGGGTGCTTTTTGTCATCGCTGATGACTTCCACGACGGCGCAAGAAGGCTGGCCGCTGGTGGGCGCGAACGTCACGCGCATGGCACGTTCGCCGTTTTGCTTCACGACAAACGCCCGAGGTGCTGCGGGGTCTGTGACGGTAAACGCGCCCGACGGCGCCGGGCACAGCTCAGGGTCGGCGACGATGATGACGTCGACGACGTTTAAGTCAGCGTTGCCATCATTGCGCACCACAATGTCGATGGCCGCCGTCTGGCCGAGCGTCACCGGGGCGACACCGAGCGTTAGGTGATCCAGCGGCGGCGCTTCGTTTTGACCCGCGACCAACACCGCGCTCGGCGCCGGTAACGCGCCGAGGTCTTCAGTGCAGTCGCACGCGGAAAACGCGGTCCCCGTCAACAACGCGGCCAACAACAACAGCCGCGAGCGCACAAAAACGAGGTCGGACGGCAGGTCGGACGACAGGTCGGACGGCATCTTGGACGGCATCGTGGACGGCATCGTGAGCTCCATGTTCTTGAGTCGTCACCCACCGTCGATGACGGTGAAGTGACCTCGGCACAACGCGGTGCCTGCGAAGCGCACGTATACCGCACGAAACGAGGCATGCCCGGGAGATCGGCTGGCATCGGTCAAGTGGAGGATGTCGAAGGCTCAGCTGTCGAGTTTACATATTTTCGCATCTGTTAACTCACTGCGGCCTTGTCCCTGCCGCCAGCTCTGGCAGGCTGCCGCAAGTTCCCCAGGAGATTTCATGAAGCGCTCGCTCGTGTTCGCCGTCGCTGTCGCTGTCGTCCCCAATGTTGCAACCGCGGGCCCGGCTGCGTCGGGAGCCACAGCGAGCGCGACGTCGTCGAAACCGGCGCCCGCGACAAACGCGCTGCTCGCCCCGTGGACGGGGCCAAGCGGGGGTTGGCCCGCCTTTGCTGAAGTGAAGGTGGCGGACTTCAAGCCCGCGCTTGAGGCTGGCATGAAGGCCAACCTCGCTGAGATCGACGCTATCACCGCCAACGGCGCCGCAGCGACGTTCGACAACACCATCTTGTCGCTTGAGAAGTCCGGTTTGCAGCTGTCGCGGGTGCGCGCGCTGTACGCGGTGTGGACCTCAAACTTGCTCACGCCCGACGTCGAGGCGGTGCAAAACGAGATGGACCCTAAGCTAGCCGCGTTCGCCGACAGCATCACGCAAAACGCCAAATTGTTTGCACGCATCGAGGCTGTATACGACGCGCGCGTCGCCGCCAAGCTGACGCCCGAGCAGCAGCGTTTGGCGTGGGTGTACCACAATAATTTTGTGCGAGCAGGCGCCAAGCTCGACGACAAAGCCAAAATGCGTGTCGCTGAGATCAACCAACGCTTGGCGACGTTGTTTGCGAAGTTCGGCCAAAACCTGCAAGCCGACGAGGACACCGCGCTGTTTTTTAACGACGCGGATCTTGTGGGCTTGCCGCAATCGTTCAAAGACGGCGCCGCCGCTGCCGCCGACGAGCGCGGGCACAAAGGCGAGTTCGCCGTCACCAACACGCGGTCGTCGATGGATCCGTTTTTGAGCTACGCCGAACGCCGCGATCTGCGCGAACAGGTCTGGCGCAAGTACTACAGCCGCGGCGACAACGGCGACGCCCACGACAACAACGCAGGCATCGCCGAGATCTTAAAGCTGCGTGCCGAGCGCGCGAAGCTGCTGGGTTTTGCCACGCACGCTCACTGGCGCCTCGCTGACAAGATGGCAAAGACCCCCGACAACGCAATGGCGTTGATGTTGCAGGTGTGGCCGGCCGCCATCGCGCGCGTGGCCGTCGAGGTCAAAGACATGCAAGCCATCGCCGACAGCGAGGCCAAAGCCAGCAAGGCGAAGAAGTTCAACATCGAAGGCTGGGACTACCGCTACTACGCAGAGAAGGTGCGCAAAACCAAGTACGACCTCGACGCCAACGACGTCAAACCGTACCTCGAGCTCAACAAGGTGCGTGAGGCGATGTTTTGGCAAGCGGGCCAGCTGTTCGGCCTCAGTTTCGCGCTGGTGAAAGGCGCGCCGGTCTTTCACCCCGACGTCAGCGTGTACGAGGTCAAAAACGCCACCGGCGCGCACGTGGCGTTTTGGTGGTTCGATCCGTACGCGCGCAAAGGCAAAAACTCCGGCGCGTGGGAGATGTCGTACCGCACGCAGGACAAGATCGACGGTGGCCACGCGGTGCTGGTGTCCAACAACTCGAACTTCGTAAAGGGCAAAGCCGGCGAGCCCGTGCTGTTGAGCTGGGACGACGCCACCACGATGTTTCACGAGTTCGGTCACGCGCTGCACGAGATGAGCTCGAACGTCACGTATCCGTCGCTTGCGGGCACCGCCACCGCCACCGACTTCGTCGAGTTTCCATCGCAGGTGAACGAAAACTGGGTGTCCACCCCAGAAATCCTCAACACATTTCTCACCAACGCCAAAGGTGAGCCGATGCCGCAAGCGCTCATCGACAAGATCAAAAAATCCGCCACGTTCAACACCGGTTTTGACACCACGGAATATCTCGCAGCAGCACTGGTGGACATGGAGCTGCACCTGGCGGGCGACACACCCATCGATCCCGACGCGTTTGAGCGCGACACGCTCAAGGCGCTCAAGATGCCGACGCAGATCGTCATGCGCCACCGCACGCCGCAGTTTCGCCACGTCTTTGGCAGCGACGACTACTCGGCGGGCTACTACAGCTACCTTTGGTCTGAGGTGCTCGACCACGACGCGTTTGCTGCGTTTGTCGAGGCGGGCGGGCCCTACGACAAGGTGGTGGCGAAGCGATTTTACGACACCATCTTGAGCGTG
>JAYTVG010000520.1:0-4941 GCA_043744135.1 Deltaproteobacteria bacterium
CCCGCGCACAGCGGGACCAAAATATCGACGACATCGACGCGCAAACGCGCTTGCACGCGGCCGCGGCCAGGGCTGACATCGTCATTGACACGTCGTGCCTGTGCCTGCCGGGCCTGTGAGCTGTCAATTGACGTCGCTGAGCAGAGCGCCGGCCGTGAAACCGGCTTCAGCGTGGGCGTCGATGCGCGCTACGTTTGTGCGTCGGGGAACAGCGCGTCAAGGAGCGCGTCGATCTCCGCGTCGGCATCGAGGCCGTCAAACAGCGCGTCCTCGTTGTCGCTAAAGGCACGCTGCGGAAGCAAAGAGGGAACGAGGGTGTTACGTGGAGCCATGTGGCACCTCCTGCGCACACAGTGATCCAGGCGGATGCACGGCGCCACTTTTTGACCAGATGCCCACAGCTCTCCCAAGGTCGATGAATTCCGCCGCGACGAGGTTTGCGCTAGCGTGCGGGCGCATGGCGACACGCCCCCCCCATGAGACCGACCTCCCGGAGCTGTTGCCGGCGGCTGCATCCGTGGCTGGGGGCGAGGGTGCGCGTGACGTCGATACACTCGACGATCCGGTGCCGCTGCCGTCAGCGCCGCCCGAAGCGTTAGGGTTCAATCTGCGCTTCGAGGCTGGGCGCGCGCTGTTGGCGCTGGAAAACCGGCTGGTGTCGCCGGGCATCGAAATCAAACGTGCGCTGTTTGAGGTTCCCGACGTCGCATTCCCCCTCGACGTAACCGGTGGCGCGCACCGCTTCATTCAAAAGCGACTGACGTTGCGTGCGATCGAGCTGTCGGTGTCGCACGCGGGGTTGTTCGTGCCGGCGCTGCTGTCGAGCGCTGGTTTTACGCTGGTGCGCGAACGCGCACGGGCGGGGGGCTTAGAGCTGCTCGTCGAGGTGCAGGGCACCGCGGGGCCGGTGCCGCTGCGCGCGCGTATCGCGTTTGCGCCCGTGGGCGACGCGGGCGTAGCGCTGGTGATGCACGAGATCGTCAGCTTTGGCGTGCTACCGCGCACGCGCTTGGAGCTCGCCGCAGCACTGCTCGACGCCATGGCCTTGCCAGGCGGGCACCCGGCGCGGGCCATGATCAAGCGCGCTGAGCCGTTTAAGGCCGTGTTGTCGCGGTTGTTGCCGACGCACGGTTGGAAGGTGCCAGCGCTCGGCGAGGTGCGCGTGCACGAGGCTGTGCACGGCAAGGGTGAGGTGACGCTGCGCGCGTGGGCGCGCGAAATGCCCGACGGTTGGAAGTCCGTCAAAGACGCCAAGCGCGGCGCGCTCAAAGACGCGGTGGCGTTGGCGGTGTTCGCCGACGGCTTGATGCAGGCCACCACCGTCGCGAGCCGCATCGCGATGGTCGACCAGCTCAGCGACGGCGCGTCGCTCGCGCTCAGCGTGGTTCCGTTTGCTGCCGAGGTGCTCGCCGCGGATCCACGACGTCGCGCCGAAGCCGACGACCTGGTGGCCGCTGCAGTCGCGCGCGCGCCGGACCACTTGGCGCTGTTGGCGGCGTCATGCGACGCGGTCGGCCTCAGCGAGATGCAGCGCGCGGCGCGCTTGTTGATGTTGGGCAAAGCTGCCGACAGCCTGGACGAGCCGTGGGTCGCGGCGCGCGCGTTTTTGGGCGCGGCGTATTTGTTCGAGCACCACGACGCCACCGCCGCGCTCAACGCGGCGCAAAGTGCATATCTCGCCGACCCCTCGGTGCCCGAGACGGGCGCGTTGTTTAGCAGCCTGCTTGCGCCAGCGTCGCCGGGCTCAACCACCGCAGACCCCGCGCGCGCGTTGTCGGTGGGCCGCACAGCACTTGAGCGTTTTGAGCGGCCCGAGCAGGCAGAGGCGTTCGCGGTGCGGCTCGCCGCCATTGCGCACCACCAAGAGGGTCCGGAGTCTGCCCGCGTGTTGTTGCGCCGCGCGCTGCGCCGCACCGACAGGGTCGACGCGCTTAAGGCACTCGTAGAGCTCGAGATCGACGTCGGCGCTTTCGAACGGGCGGCAGAATTGCTGACGCGCTTGCTCGTTGTCGTCAAAGATCAAGTCGATGCGCGCGCCGATATCGAGCAGCTGGCGGCGCGCCTTGCGCAGGCTCGCGGCGATCTTGAATCGGCACGCATGCACCTCGCGACCGCTAAGACACTGCGCCCCAGCGACGCGCGCATCAGTGTGCAGTTGGCGCTGCTTCTCGACGACGGCAGCAAAGACATTGCGCGCGCCCTCGAGGCCCTGCGCGACGCCACCACCGCTGAACCGCCGTTCGCGGACGCGCTGTTGTTGGTCGCGCGCTTGTTGGTGCGCCGCGCCGACACCGCCGATGCCGACCGTGCGCGGGCGATGTTGGCGCGCATCGCGGACGCTGACGTTGACGCAAACGAGGTCAAGTTGTTGGACGCGCAAGCGTGCGCGCTGTTGGGCGATCCGCGCGCGCTCGCATCGTTGCTCGGTGTGCAAGCGCGCGCGCTACCAGCACGCGAAGGCGCGGCAGTGATGATGCAAGCCGCCCGTTTGTGGCTCGCGTCCAACGACAACGCGCAGGCGAGCGCAGTGCTCGGCACGGCGCTGCCGTACCTGCCCGTTGACGTCGCCACGTTGCTGATTGAACGCGCCGACGCCGACCTCGTCGCTCGCATCGCGCACGACGTGCAGCGCGTGGCCCAACAGCGCGCGGAGCAGACCAGCGAAGATCCGGCGGCCAGCACCCACGTCGATGTCGATGCAGACGTGCTGCACTTGGTTGCATTGCGGCTGCGCCACGGCGGTCAGCCCGCGCTTGCCCACGTGTTGTTGGCGAGGCGAACCGACACCGCGAGCATCGCACTTCGCGCGGACTTCGCCGAGGCCGCCGTCGACGTCGCGCTTGAGATCACGGAGCGCACCGCGCTCGTCAACAGCGCGCAACAACAGGGCACGCCTGCGAGCGACGCGAAACTCGCGGCGTTGTGGCGTCGGCTAGCGACGTTGCACGCGCAGCCCGGCGGACTTGGTGCGGCGGCGGCATCAGACGCTTTCGCGCACGCCGCGCGCGGTGGTGCTGTCGATTTGGATGCTTGGCTTGAAGTTGCGTTATCGAGCGGCGACGGTGCACGGCTGGCGCAAGTGTTGCGCCACGACAACGTCAACGCGCAAAACGTGCCGGCGCAACCGCTGCGCGCCGCTGTGCAGGCGCTCAACGCCGACTCGGACGCGGCCGCTCGCTTGCGCCTGTCCGCCATGCTCGCGCACCGCGCGGAGGCGATGGTCGATGTCGAGGCCTACGTTTCACTGTTGGGCGAGCTGACCGCGGACGTCGCTGCGCCGGTGCTGTTTGAGCTAGCGCAACGCCACACCCGCCCTGACTGGGCCATCGACGCAGCGAATCGTCTGGTTGCTGCCGCCGACGTCGAGGGCGCGCTCGCGGGCCTCACCGGCTTGACGGGGTCCTGCGGTGACGACGTCGCGGTGTTGGCGCGCGCGTTTGATGTCGCGTTGTCGCGACCTAGCCCAAAGGACATCGACGACACGGCGACCCGGCTGCTCGCCAACAGCAACGTCGAGCATCAGGCACGCGCGCACGCGCATGCGCGCCGTGTCGATCGTTTGGTGCAGCTCGGTGAGTCGGGGCATGCTGCCGCCGCCGCCTGGCTTGACGACGACGCTGCCGCGCTCCCTGCGCTCATGTTGCTGGTCCCTGCGCTGTGCGCGAGCAAGCAGACCGCGGCCGCTGTGGCGCGCTTAGACCTCGCGTGCCAGGCGCGCGCTGTCGGCCCGCAGATCACAACACTGTTGCAGCGCGCAGCGACCGCCGCCCACAAAGATGGCGAGATCAGCGACGAGATCCGTGTGCGCGAGTTGTTGCTGGGGGCCGCAAGCTTTGACGCCAGCGACGCCGAACAACGCGGTGCGCGAGCCGCGGAGCTTGAGCGCCTGTCCGATTTGTACGCGGAAGCCAATCGCCCATTGCAGGCAGTGGACGTGTTGCAAGCGCGCGTCGAGCTCGGCGGTGACGACGGCGACCTGGCGGAACTGTACGCGCGTTTGGCGCACTTGGAAGAACACCAACTCAAGCGCGTCGATCGTGCAACAGCCGCGCTCGGTGGACGCTTGCACCACGCACCGGATGATGCCGCCGCCAGCCGTCGTTTGCAGGCGTTGCTAGAGGCGCAAGGCGCCGACGTCGCGTTGGTGGCGGAGTGCCTGCGGCGCAGCGCACGGCTCAAGCCGTCGCAAGAGCGCACCGAGTTGCTCGTCAAAGCCGGCGACGCCGCCATGCGCGGTCACGATGGTGCTGGTGCGCGCCGCTCGTGGGTGGCCGCATTGCGCACCCAACCGTACGCCCGCGAGGCGCTCAACCGTCTGCTTGACCTCGCGCGCACCACCCAAAACCGACGCTTGTCGGTGCGGGCCTACGTCGACGCCGCCCGCGTGCTCGGCAAAGGACCCGAAGCCGCCGCCGCCGCAGCCGAGGCGGGCGCGTACCTGGCTGGTGTGATGAGTCGGCCACGTTTGGCGCTGCTGTGCTTTCGTTTCGCGGAGCGCACCGACGGAAAAACATCGAAACACACGCGCATCATCGTCGACTTGTTGCGAGCCATCGGGGACGGCGCGGCGGCTTGTCAGTCACTCAACAAGGTGCTCACCAAGGCGAAGGGTGCTGACCGCGCGCTGCTTTTGGAGAGCCGCGCGGACATCGAGGACACGCTATTGGGCGCGCACGAGCAAGCCGCGCAGACACGCCGCGAGGCTTTAGACACCGAGCCCACTCAAAAGGTCAGCGCCGATGCCCTCGCGCGTTTTTTGCGCTCGAAGGGCGCGCTCGGCGATGCCTTGAACGTTGAGCGTGCCTACGTCGACGCCGCGATCGTAGGGGCCGCCCATGGTGCTGCGTATCAGCACTTCGCGCAGGCCGCGTTTGATGAGCTCAACGATCCGCTGTTGTGCGCGGAGCTCTGCGCCATCGCCAAGCGCAGCCACGACAGCGT
>JAYTVG010000521.1:0-1551 GCA_043744135.1 Deltaproteobacteria bacterium
CTCACGACGGCGTCAAGAACAGATCAAACCGCGTCGAGGCGCCTTCAAATGCGTGTGCGCGCGACCCATCAAGTGCTGGTGCTCGCTTAGGGCGCTTGACCACGACCCGCAAACGCGCCACCGCGCGGGCCGCCGCGAACAACTGCATGACGTCGTCATCGTCGCCCGCGACCGCACGCACATCAAGCATGGCGCGTTTGGGCGCCGACTTGCGCACGACGGGGGCGTACATGGGATCGAGGTAGACCGCGTCGGGACGCGACGCGTCGGGCAGCGCGAGCAGGTACGCGATGGCGTCGACGGCGCAAAACGTCACGCCGGGCGGTAGCGTCGCCGCCGACCACAACGCGCGCAGCACGGGCGCGCGCTCGCAGGCGGTGACCACGAAGCCGGCAGCCGCCAGCGCACAGCTGTCGCGCCCGAGGCCCGCGGTCGCGTCCACGACGGTGCGCACGCCGGTTTTCATGCCGAGCGCCCGCACCAGCAAGTCCTTGCCAGGCCGCCTGACCTCGGTGAGCTGCAGGGCAAGCGCTGGCGCGCGCGACTCGCTAGTCGACATAAAAGTCGGCGAGTGGCTCAACGCCGGGCGTCACCGCATAGTGGGCGAAATCCGTCATGCCACGGCTGCGCAAGAAGTCCTCGTCGAGCAGCCACTCACCCGTCAGCACAAGCCGCGGCGTGCAGACGATCGCGTGCGCTGCGTCAGCCATGATCGCGGGCGTGCGGCTGGCGTTCATGCCGGCCTCACCCACCAGCATCTCGACCGCGGCGGTGGCGATGGTGGTGCGCGGCCACAACGAGTTTACCGCGATGCCGTCGTCGCGAAAATCCTCCGCCATCGCCTTGCTCAAAAAACTCATGCCGTATTTGGTGAAGGTGTAGCCCACGTGACCTTTCAACCAGCGCGCATTCATCGACATCGGCGGCGACAGACTCAACACGTGCGGATGCAGGCCGGCCTTCGCCGACGCGCGCAGATGCGCCAAGCACAGCTTGGTCACCATGAACACCGCGCGCACGTTGACACCCAGCATCAGATCGAAGCGCTTCATCGGCAGCTCATCCATCGTTGACAAGTTGATGGCGCCGGCGTTGTTGACGACGACGTCGATGCCGCCAAACGCTGCGACGCCTGCGTCCACGGCGCGCTGCACGTCGGCTTCCTCGCGCACGTCACACGCAACAATCACCGCTTTGCCGCCGGCCGCTTCGACGTCGGCTTTGACATCGTGCAGCGTGCCTTTGAGCTTTGCGTGTGGCGTCATGCTCTTTGATGCCAGGATCAGGTTTGCGCCATCTTTGGCAAAGCGCACGGCGATCTCACGCCCGATGCCGCGCGATGCACCCGTGATGAGCGCGGTGCGACCCTTCATGGTCAGGGGAGCGCTGGTTGCGGCGGGATTGGGTTGCGTCATAGCGACGCGATAGCAACCAACGGCCGTTGCGTCATCGCCCCAAGCGCTGCAAGCCGCGCCCATGCGCACTCCCCCTGACGCCACTTCTGAGCACGGTTTTGGCACCCGCTGCATCCACGCCGGCCAAAGCCCCGAC
>JAYTVG010000522.1:0-4914 GCA_043744135.1 Deltaproteobacteria bacterium
AACATCACCACACCGCAAGACGGCGCGACGCTGCCAGCCAACACCACGCTGGTCGTTGAGGCGCAAGCGAGCGACGCGGGCGGTCTCGCGTCCGTCGACCTCGTGTGGACGGCGGCCGCGGTCAGCACCTTCACGTGTCCACTCAGCGAGCAAAACGTCTCGTGCGTCGTGTCCGGTGCAACGTACACGTGGACGCTGACGGTCGGCCAGGGTCAACGCAGCTTCAGCGTGCGGGCCGTCGACCTCGCCAACAACCAAACGGAGTCGCCCACGCGCACCATCACGCTCGACGTCAACGCGCCGCCACCAACTGACCCACCCGCGGGCGCCGATCTCGCTGAAGAAAATGACACCGCGACCGATGCGTTTCAGATCCGCTGCGGGTCGACGCTGGACTTGACGTCGGAGCCCGGTGACGCGGATTGGTTCGCTATCGAAGCGCCGACGGACACGGCCGTCGCTGTCGACGTGCAATCTGACGCGGCCTTAGCCGCGACCGCGTTTCAAACGGATGGCACCAGCGAGCTCGGCCACGTCGACGACATCGCAACACAAGGGCCGCTACAGCTGTTGTCGCCGGGCCCCGCGGTGCTCACGCGCATTGATGCCGCTGCGACGCTGAGTGCGTACCGTCTGACCGTCACGTGTAGCGATGGCAACGCACCGCTTCCGCCATCAAGTGAAGACGATCTCGAACCCAACAACAGCGCGGCTCAGGCGACGCAAAGCTTCTGCGGGCAGCAGCGCGACGGCCTCGCCGCCATCGACGATGACTACTTCAAGGTCACGGTGCGCGAGGGCGATACCTTACGCGTCACCCTCAGCGGACCCGGCGTCCAAGCGGTGGTCAACGACGACGCGGGCGCAGCGGTCTCCGACACGTCACGCGCGCCAGTTGCAAGCGCTCTAAGCGCGGGGAGCTACCTCGTGGTCGTGCATGCAGTCAGTAACGCCGCGGCCTATGGCATCGCGTTTGAGTGCGCCCAGGAGCCCATCAAAGTAGCCGCGAAAAAGACCGGCTGCGCGACGGGTACGCAACAGCTGCCGATCGCTGCGTTGGCGCTCGTGTTGTGGCGACGTCGCACTGCGCGGCACTCGAGCTAACGTTCGTTTGCCGGTTGGCGCTTGCGGTTGAGGCTGATAGCCATCGGCATGACCTGCGAACACGACGTCACTCCGCGAGCTAGCGTGCACGACAACACGCAGCCTGAGACAACGTACCGCCTGCACCGGCGCTTTGACCGCCTCGGTCGTTTGTATGGCGACAGCGCGGTGGCGCACTTGATGGCGAAGCGCGTGCTCGTCGTCGGCCTCGGTGGCGTCGGCAGTTTCGCCGCGGAAGCGCTCGCACGCAGCGCCGTCGGCAGTTTGTGTTTGGTGGACTACGACGACGTGTGCATCACCAACTCCAACCGCCAGTTGCAGGCGCTCGCGGGCAACGTCGGCAAACCCAAGACGTGGATCTTGCGAGATCGGTTGCGCCTCATCAACCCGCAAGCGCGCATCGAAAGCAAGCGGGCGTTTTACAACCCGCAACGCGCTGACGACGTGTTTGCGATACCTCCGACGCTACTGCGCGCCGGTGACAATGCGGCTGCAAGCTACGACTTTGTGGTGGACTGTATCGACAACCTGACGGCGAAGGCGCACCTGCTTGCGCAGTGTCGGGCGCGCAACATCCCGGTCGTGGCGTCGATGGGTGCTGCGGGTAAGATTGACCCGACGCGGATTCGCATCACCGATCTTGCGGACAGCGTCGTGTGTCCGCTCGCTCGCGAGACCCGCAAGATCTTGCGCACGAAGTACGGTTTTCCCGCCGACGGGCCGATGCAGATAGCCGCAGTGTCGTCCAACGAGAAGCGCCACTGGCCGCGCGAACTGACGTACGACCACGGCGAAGGATTTTCGTGCGTCTGTCCCAAAGGAGACGACCTCGTCGCCGACGTGCGCACCAACAGCCACTCTTGCGACGAACGGACGCTCATTGACGGCACCGCCGTGTTCGTGACGGGCGCGTTTGGCCTCGCATGCGCCAGCGTCGTTGTGAACACGCTGACCGCAGCGATGATGCACGACGCGCGACCAGCCCAAGCCAAGCAAGGCACCGTGTCAAAAACCGCGCGCGAGGAGCAGCATGTCTAACTCAGACGGTCAGATGAATGGTGACGTCAACGGCGCGCAAGATCCGCCGCAGGTGCTCGTCACAAGCGCCGATGGCCTGTGCACCATCACGTTTAACCGCCCGCAAAAAAAGAACGCGTTCACGGTTCAGATGTACCAGCTGTGTTGCGACGCGCTGGCGGCGGCTGAGGCGGACCCGAAGGTGCGTTGCGTGCTGTTCACGGGTGCAGGTGCAGCGTTCACGTCAGGCAACGACTTGTTTGACTTCATGAACAACCCACCCACTGGCGACGACAGCCCGGTGTTTCGCTTTTTGCTCGCGCTTGTCGACGCAAAAAAGCCCATCGTCACCGCCATCAACGGCCTCGCCATCGGCATCGGCGTGACGATGAACCTGCACGCCGACATCGCCGTGTGCAGCGACGCAGCGAAGTTGACCATGCCTTTTGTCTCGCTCGGGTTGGTGCCGGAGGGGGGTTCGTCGTTTTTGTTGCCGCGCATCGCGGGCCACGCGCGTGCCGCCGAGGCGTTGTTGTTGGCTGAGCCGCTCGACGCTGCCACCGCATTTGGCATCGGCCTGGTCACCCGCGTCGTGCCGCACGCAGACTTGATGCGCGTGGCTCTTGAGAAATGCCGCCGCATCATTGAGTTGCCAGCGGCCGCCGTGCGGGCCTCAAAGGAGCTCCTCAAAGGGCCCCTGCGCGAGCGCACGCGTAAGGTGCTGTACGAAGAGGCTGTGCAGTTTGCGGGGCGCCTGGGCTCGCCTGAAGCGGCGGAGGCATTCGCGGCGTTTTTCGAAAAGCGCAAACCCGACTTCACCAAGTTCGACTGATTGCAAAACGCGCGACGCGAATCGCCCGCGTCGCTTGCCAACCCGACGAACAGATCAGCGCGTGGCAGCGATCACCACGTCGTCGACGAACAGCTGGTCCCCCGTGGAACTCATGTTGGCGTCGAAGCGCACGGTGACGCTCGATGCCCCAACAAACGCGCTCAGATCGAGCGTGTACGCGTGAAACAGCCCGTCGCTTTGCGCCGACGTGAAGGTGGCGACGTTGGTGAAGGTGGCGCCCCCGTCGGTGGAGACGCGGATGAACGCGCTGTCGCTCGCTTCAAACGAGTTCACCTTCGCGCTAAACGTCATGCTGAGCGCGGTGAACCCCGAAGCGTCCACACTTTTGCGCAGATCGCCTGACGATGCCCGCAACCGCGCAGCACCGCTGACGACGAGGGCGTCGCCCGCCGCGGTCCAGCCACCGAAGTCCGCAAACGCATCCGACGAAAGCGTGACGCTGCCACCGCCGCCACCCGCGGCACCCTCGAAGGTCACCCGCAACGTCACGCCGCTGTACGCGGAAAAACCGTGCACCGACGCGAACCACGTGCCGGTAGCAGGCGCATCGATGCGACACGATTCGTCGTTGGTGTCGGTAAACGAGCGGCAGGTAAACGTCGTGGTCGTCGGAGCGCTGCCGGCGCGCACGTAAAGGTCCGCGTCGGGGGTGCCGCCGCTCATCGTCACGGTCATCGCGGTCACGCCCGCTGGCACCGCGAGCGCGAACGGCGTCAACCCATCCTTGACGCCGGACAAGCCGGTGCGCTCGAGCGCAGTCGTGGTGTTTGGCGGGGGCGTGACGACGCCGCCGACGATGCCGGTGTTGGC
Organism: Deltaproteobacteria bacterium; assembly: GCA_043744135.1. Lineage (GTDB taxonomy): Bacteria > Myxococcota > UBA727 > UBA727 > VGSZ01 > JAYTVG01. The sequence continues at coordinate 3,785 of JAYTVG010000522.1, forward strand.
CGCGATCCAATCCGCAAACGATGATACGCGCGCATACATGCCCGGGAAGTTTGCGTCCGCGCAGCCGTAGCCCCAGCTCACCACGCCCGCGAGCAGCGTCGCGCCTGCGCCCGCGACCGTCATCGGCCCGCCGCTGTCGCCCTGGCACGAATCTTTGCCGGCAGCACCCGCGGCCAACTGATCGGAAGTGATGGTCTCTTGCGCATACGCGGCCTGCGCCTGGCCGTTGCTGATGATGGGCATCGTGACCGTGCGCAGCTGGTCGGGCGAACTGCCGCCGCTCGACAGCGTCCCCCAGCCCGTGATGGTGGCGCTCACACCTGCACCCGTGCGGCCAGCCTGCGCGTCAGCCGCGGTCGCAAGGCCGATGGCGCGAGCGCTCGACCCAGACAGGTCCAGCGGCGAGGACAGGTGCAACAAGCTGACGTCGTGCCCCTTGCTGGGGTCGGTGTAGCCCGGGAAGCGCACGATCTGCGTGACGCCGCGGATTTGCGCGCTCGAGGCCAGACTCAAGCGTGTGGCGCCGGCGACAACGCGAAAGTCAGCTGCACTCGATCCGTCGACACAGTGTTGTGCAGTCAAAATCCATTCCGAGGAGATAATAGAACCGCCGCAAAAGTGAAATCCATCTGGTGATTGAAGTGAGATTTGCCATGGAGCAGCGGTGATTGTGGTTTGCGAGCCACCAACGATTTCTTTACCTGCTTGAGCGATCTCGTTCCCCTCGACAGCCGCCGGTTCCAAGTCGGCGAGACACCCCGAAAGAGCGACCATTACAACGACAAGACCGTTGGTTTTCGTGCGCATGCAAGCTTCAGTAATGCGCTCGATTTACCGCGTCCAGTTGCGCAAATGCGGGCTGTTTCATGACATTGTGAGTACGTTGGTGATGTTTACCACCAAGCCCCCCGGTGTCGCACGCGCGCAAGGGGCTGTTTGTGTTCACTTCGCTTTGCAGTCTGGCGATGGGAAAAAAAAACCGCACCCGCGAGGCATCCACCGTTTGACGGATGATGAAAGTGCGTTTGTCAGCTCGGAAACGGGCTGCATGACAGATCTGCATGCAACTTCGCCGTTGGCGTCAACGCCGCCATCGTTGGCGGCGCGCTGGGACGTCGCTACTCGTTTTG
>JAYTVG010000523.1:0-4907 GCA_043744135.1 Deltaproteobacteria bacterium
AGCGAGGGCGGCAAATCGCTCGGCATCGTGCACCGCGACATCTCACCCCACAACATCATGTTGTCGCACGCTGGCGAGGTGAAAGTGACGGACTTTGGCATCGCCAAAGCGGCCGAGCGCAGCACGCAAACCTCCACCGGCATCGTCAAAGGCAAGGTGGCGTATATGTCGCCGGAGCAGGCCGAGGGGCGGCCGTTTGATCACCGGCTCGATCAATTCGCCGTCGGTGTCGTGCTGTGGGAGGCGCTGTGCGGCGTGCGCTTGTTCGCGGCGGAAAACGACATCGCGACCTTGCGGCGCGTGCTGTCGTGCGATGTGCCGGCGCCGTCGTCGATGCGCCGCGATGTGCCGCCCGCGGTTGATGAGGTCATCAAGCGCACGCTTTCGCGCGAGCCTGCGGATCGCTACGCCGATATGCGTGCGCTGGAACAAGCGTTGTCGCGTGTGTTGTACGGAGGTGCCGTCGATCCCAACACCGCCGACGTCCGCAACTTCGTGGCGCGCGTGCTTGAGCCCCAAGCGATGGCGTTGCGCCGCACGCAGATCGCAGATGCCGGTCATGTGCAAGCGCAGCTGCGTGCCGCCGATGCCGCGCCCGTCGCCGCGCCGCCCGCGGTGCCGCTCGTGGTGGCCGCAGGTTCGTTGCCGATGGGCGCGCGCACCCAAACGAGCTCCGATCCCGCGCGGCTGTTGTCGTCGACAGACAACGAAGCAGCGCTCGCGCCAATCTCGGTCGCGTCGGAAGTGTCGATGGTGTTTAGCTCCAGTGAGGAGATGGCGGCAGCCCCGCGCGGCACACTCGGTCCCGCGGACGGATCAAACCCGCTGGCTCGCGCCATCAAAGACAGCGGCGCAAACCTGCCGTCACCCAGCGCTATCACGGTCGCGCACGACGATCCGCAGCTCGCGAGCGTCGAGGGTGCGTTGCCGTCCGCCAGCGAGGTCGCCGCGCACTACGCGGCAGCGTTGGCGATGCCGCTGCACCACGACGCCACGCCGGCCACGCGCACCAACGCACCGCGCGCTTTGCTCAGCAGCGACGTCAATAGCGCGCGGTCGATCGTGGTCGACACGCCGATGAGTGCCGCCGTCGTCGCCGCCCGCCCCCGTGGCCGTGTTGCCCTGGCCGCAGCAGCGACGGTGGCTGCCGCGTTGGGTGTCGGCGTCTTGATGATGCGAGATCGGCAAACCACGGCCACAACGCTGCCCGCGTCGGTCGATGCTGGCGTCGTCGTCGCTGCTGCGGCCCCCGCCGTCATTGCGCCCGCGATCGTCGAGCCCGCGGTCGCAGCAGCGGTCGTGCCCGTGGCCGCGCCCGTCGGCGTTGTCGTAGCGACTGCGCCTGTACCCGCGACGACGTCACCGACCGCCCCGTCGCTGCCCGACGCCCCGAAAGGCGCGCACGACGGCGACAAGCGCGCAGCGGTCAAGCGCGAGGTTGGTTCGGTTCGCATCGAATTTGACGGTGCCGCCGGTTGGGCAAATGTCACTGAGCGCGGCAAGGTCGTCACCAACGGCGACCAATACACCAGCGATAGTGTGCTGCCGCTCAGCGCCGGGCATCACCGACTACACCTCGTCAATCCCGACGCGAAGCTCAGCAAAGACCTTGAGGTCGATGTCATCGCGAGCAAGCTGCAGGTCTACAGCGCAAAGTCCGGCAAACGGCTTAAGTAGTGTTCACGGGCACGTTTCCGTGAAGCCCGCCTGCACCCACGCCGTGAACTGCACAAACGACGGATCTTGCTCGGCCCCGCCGCTTGGAAACATCGAGCGATCGTTGACGCGCAACACCGCCATCTCCCAAAACGACAGCGGGCCCTGTGCGTCGGCGTAGTAGGGGTGGCTGCCCGGGGCCGCCGCCGCAGCGAAGTCGTACGTGCCAGTGAACGTGGCGCCGTCAAAGACGCCCACTTGCGGTGCGGCCGGGGCATACGCGGCGTCGCCGTGGCAGTACATGCAGTTGTTGTCAAAGAACGCGCGCGCGCTGTTGCCGTTGCCGTCCGCGTCGTCAAACGACACCGAGGGAGCGTTCGCGCAGCCGACGTGCGCCGTGCGCTCAAAGAGCGTCGGGCCGGCATCGTCGGCGCAGCGCGCGTTTGTGCCGTGGTCATCGACGATCCACGTATTGAGCAGCGCGAGCTCGTCTGCAGCCAACTGCGTGTACTCTGACGGCGGCATCGACAACGCCACTGCGGGGTCGGTGTTGATGTACGCGTGCGCGGTCTCGTACAGCGCGTGGCCAGGATTTCGGATCGAATCGGTGCGGTAGTCTTCCCACGTGATGAGCGGCACCGTCGCACCCGCGCGCGGCGGATCCAAATGGCAGCCCATGCAGCGGGGCCCGAGCACGTCGCGCGCGGCGTTAAAGCCGACGTTCGACGCGCACGTGGTGTCGTCGTAAAACGTGCGCTCTGGGTTTACGCCGTGGTCAAGCGCATCGCACGTCGTGGTGCCCGCGATGAACGCGAGCGTGAAGTGCACTTCGATGTGCTCATCGACGCAAAAACCCAAGCTCAGGCGCGGCATGCCGTGTCGGGTGCCGTCGATGACGCCATCACCGGTGACCGCGTAGCCGTCGCCAGTCTTGCTCGCTGTGTAGTTGAGCGTGGTGTCGCTGTCCTGTCCCGCGATCGATGATGTCAGGGTCGCGCTGCCGGCGCCGTCGCTGGCGCTCAAACCGCTCACGGTAAACGTCAAGTCAGGGTGTGCATCAGCGAGCACCTCCTCGCGGATGGATCCCTTGATCGATTGGATGTTGTCGGGCGTGAGCACCACCTCGCCACCAAACCCTTGCAAAAACGCGGTTCGCAGCTCCGGCGCGTCGGGTTGTAAGCCTGCCGCTGGCACCGTCATCGTCAAAGTGCCGTCACTGAGCGCGGTTTTGTCGAGCGTATAGGTGAGCACCGCTTGGCCGGCGCGCACGGCGTGCGAGTGTAAAGCACCGCAGCCAAACGCGTCTTTGCGCTTCACGACGACCACCAACTGCGAGTGCGCCGCGTCGACGGTGTAGTCGGCACCATCGATAGTCCCTGTGCCGCATAGCTCGCCCGGTGGTATCGCGTCGGGGGGCGGCGCTGGTGCGCACCCTTGGCAGCCTGCTGCGGTGAACAGCATCATGACGGCAACGAGCGCGAGTGGGCTTTGAACACAAAAACGCATATGGCAGGATACGAGCTTGAGTGCGGTTTAGACCATTTTCGCAACGTTTAAGTTGAGCGCGGCGTTTCGCGCACCGTTGAGCTCCGCGTGCCAGCTACCGAAGCGCCAATCCTCCGTCAGCAGCGAAGCGCGCGGCGCGAACGCCGTGTTAGTTTGCGGCCGTGATCGTCACGTGCCCCGGTTGTAATTCGAAGTATCGCGTCCGCGACGAAGCGGTACCTGCGGCGGGCGCGGAGCTCAAGTGTCCCTCATGCGCGTCGGTGTTCGTCGCGCACCCGCCCAAACACAGCAAGGCCGAGATCGAAACCGCCATCGAGAAGGTGCACAAGGTCAAAGAGAGCATCGACGAGCGCGCCAGCCAACTCGACTCGGCCCAGCGCGACTTTGACAGGCGGGGGCAGGAGGTTGAGCGCCGTGAACAGCTCGCACAACAGCGTGCGCAAGACGCGGAACGGCGCGTTGTCGAGGTGCAGGCGCGCCTGACGATCGTGGACACGTCGGTGTTCGTCCTCAAAGGCGAGCTTGCGACGGCGAAGGAGGATGCCCGCGCCGCTGCGGTAGAATTTGCGCGCATGAAAGACGATGTCACGCGCGCCAACATGCGCGCTGCGGGCGCCGGCGCTGCCGAAAACCGCGTGCTCGCGCTGACTGAAGAGTTGGCGCGCGCCAAGGCAGCGGTGATAAGCGCCCCCGAGATCGTCCGTCTTAAAGACGAGCTCACGGGCGCAAAAGCCTCCGCGCAGGCCATGCGCGACGAGCTCGAAAAGGCCCACCACAATGTGCAAGCGTTGCGCGCGGAGCTGACGCGGGCGTCGCGTTTGCACGGCGACGACGGCCGCGTCGTGCAGCTGGAGGCGGACATCGCGCGCTTGCGCCACCAGCTGCAAAATCAGGGGACCGTGCCACCGGGGCCTGCGATGTCGCCGACACTGGCGTCGCTCGTCGCTGCGGTGGCGCCGATGTTGTGGGGCCTCGATCAAGCGATGCGTTACCTCGAGCCATTCGCAGCGAGTGAAGCAGCACTCGCGGGCCACCTCAAACAACTGCAGCTGCTGCACGGCGTGCTGACCCGCCTGACGCAAGAAGCGCGTGGGGCAGGCGGCTGATCGCGTCGTCGTCGTCGTCGTCGTCGAGCTTTGAGGCCGACGGCCCGCGCAAAAAAGCCGCAGCGAGCCGGGTCGGCCCAGCGAAGCCATCCAAACAAAAAAGCGCACTTCACGGTGGTAGGGGGTGTTTGTGGGCTGGCCCGGGCTGGCCCCCAATTCGAGCGAAGCTCGTCGGAAAACTCCGGCGTCGCTGGGGATTTGAAAGGGTGTCAGCTGACAACATTCGCGGGTCGTAGGGTGGAGCCCTACTGAAAACGAAAAAGGGCCCCAGCGGCCCAGCGGGCCCGCGAAAAAACCCCAGCGGGCCCGCACAAAAAAGCCCGCGTCGCCGGCTAGGCAGACGCGGGCCGGCGCACCTAGGTGCGATAGCGGTCCAGCGCGTTACGGCATCTTGACGCCGAGGGCCTTGGCCGCATCCTTGGTCTTTTTGTCGGCGTCTTTGATGGATTTTTCATCCGATTTGTTCACGAGCTTTGCCTTGGCTGCTTCGCTTGCCGCCGCGGGGACAGCGCCGTCAACGATGGCCTCGCCGAGCTTTTTCACGGTATTATTTTTGCCTTTGTTTTTGACGGTGGGTTCGGTCTTGCCAGCGTCCAGCGTGCCCATCCACACGATCTCGTTGTCGTTGCCGCTGACAGC
>JAYTVG010000524.1:0-4902 GCA_043744135.1 Deltaproteobacteria bacterium
TGCGGATGATGTTTTCGTGCGGCCGGTACACGCGCAGTCGGCGTTCAAGGCGCTCGTCGGCGCTCGACGACGACGCCACCCCGTTGTCCAAGGCTTGCTGTCGACGAGCGTTACGACCGCCACGAGGGCTGTGCTCCGCGATCCGTTTCGGTTCACTTGACGGGCGCGTTGTGCTCAGATTCACGGCGTGCGGTTTTACTTGCCTGCTGTTGTTGTGGCGTGCGCGCTAGCGTCGGGGTCGGTGCGCGCGCAACACGGGCCGGCGTTGTTGGCCTCTGCGCGGGCGGCGTATGTGGCGCTCGAGTACGGCGCGTGCAGCAAAGACGCTGCTGCGGCGTTGCGCGAGCCCGCCACCACCGCTGAGCGCGTCGACGCGTACCGTACCTTGGGCTTGTGCAGCGCAGCGCTCGATCAGGCTGATGCCGCGCGCGACGCGTTTCGGGCCATGATCGCTATCGACGACGGCGCCGAGCTGCCAACCGGGCAGTCGCCGCGCGCCACGTCGTCGTTTCGGGAGGCAAAGAGCAGTTTGGTCGGCACCGTCGCGCTCAAGCTCAGCATCGAAACCGACACTGTCAACGACGGCACCCGCACGTTGTTGCTGCACCTCACCGATGGACTTGGCCTCGTCAAACAACTCGCGTGGCGCGGTGAAGGCGGCACGCTGTCGCCGCCCGTGCGCGCTGCCAGCAAGCTCGAGATCGATGTGCCCACCAACGTCGACGTGACGCTGGTGGCGCTAGACGCCGCGCGCGGCGAGGTGGTGACGCTTGAGCTTGCAAAGCCCGGTGGCGCCGTGCCGGTAGCGGCCGCGGTCGACGACGAGGGCGTTGGCTTCACGGCCCTCGTCATCGTGGGCGCCGTTGCGGGCGGCGCGTTGTTGCTCGCGGGCGCCAGTGCGGTCGCGGTGGCGTTGTTGTCGCCGCCGCGCACCGTCAACGTCAAGACCGACGTCGCGTTTCAAAAGTAAGCGAGACGGTCCGCCTAGCCACGCGCACGGGCCGGCGCGTCAGGCAAGCCCTCGATGTACGCGTAGCGCACAGCGTTTTTAAGGATCTCCACGCTGTTTTGCGCTTGCTCGAGGTATTTGTCGTCGGTGCTCGCGCTCAGATAGCTCGCTTCAAAGCTCACGGTCTGCTTGCCTTCAAGCGTGACGCGGCCTAGCAGCCATGCGCGATTGCCGTGCGACAACCGATCAGCCGCCGGCGCGTCGGTGAAGTGCACGGGCTTGCCGGCAAACACGCTGTAGGCGATGTCGAAGGTGTGGCTGCCTGCTGCGTCGACGGCACCGTTGTTGGGCCGGCCTAGCGCCAAGTACTGCTCGGGATTGTGGCGGTACTCCAAGCGCCCGTGAACCAGCTCAGCTTCTCCCGGCAACACGCACGCCAGCCGCGGCAGCGCCGTCATCTGCTGCAAAAAAGCGGCGTCAGTGACGTACACGGTACCGCGCGGCGTGCGCAGCGTGACTTCGCCGGCCACCTCGGTGTTGATGCGGCCCGCGGTGAAGGTGTCAAACAAACCGTCCATACGGGGCGCGAACGCCTCCGCATGAAATTTGCCATCGCGCATCTCGCCTTGCAGCACCATCGGTCCATCTTTGACGAGGCCCGACATATAGTTCACGGGCACCGCGATATAGTCCGCGACGACGTCAGATGCGACCAGCGGCACCACCTTGCCGGCGATCTTGACGGTGGCGGTGTTGTCGGGTTTAAACGTCACCTTGCCGGTAACGCTGACGCGCTCGCCCGCCTTTGAGTCCTTCAGTGCGTTCCAAGACGCCTCGCCAGTCATGGTGCGCAAGTCCGCTTGTGTGAACTTTTGCGTGCCGACGGCGCCTTGGCGCTCGACCGCGCGCGCTTCTGCAGGGCTGAAGGTGTTGCGCTCGGCCTTGGTGAATTTGCCGTCCTTGCCCGCTTTGACCAGCGCATCGGCACGGTAGGCCGGGAAGATTTGGTCGATGCCGGCGGTGGCCTCCAGGCGCTCGAGCAGATGGGCACCTTTGGCGTCCGCGCGCACCAGTTTGGCCAACAGCGCACCTTCGGCTTTAAACGCACCCTCGTTGAGGCTGGTTTTGACCGCCTTCAACATCAGCACGGCTTCTTCGGGGGACTTTTTCGCCAGGGTTTTGAGGTCGGCGAGCGTGCGGGCGGATGCGGTGTATTTGGTGAGGTGGACGGTCACGGGGCCTCCAGGGGTGCACTGGGGTTATCGGGCGTTTGGGGGATCTGATGCGCACATAGACTTACAATGTGTGTAGTGGTGCGCAGCGCCTGGCAGGTTTTTTTGCACGTATCGACTTCGCAAGACCCAGCGACGCGGTGCCATCAACGCTCATCGCGTCAAAACATGAAGCCAAGGCCGACGTTGACCTGCGTCTCGTCAAAACCCAAACGGCGATTGCGCAGCTGCGCATCGGCTTTGACGACAATCTGTCGGATCGGCCGGTACGAGGCACCAACGGTAAGCTCTTTGACGTCGAAAAACCCGTCGCGCTCAAATCCGTCTGGCACGGCACTTTGACCGTCCGAATACTCGACACGTACAAACGGCAGCAGCTGCTGCTCAGTCTCGACGCTCACGAGCGACAGCACGCGCAACACATCGTAGGCAACCTCCAATGAGGCGCCAAGCATTCGCGTGGGCAGAGCTCCCGTTGCGCCGTCGTCGACGCGAAACAACAACGTCCCGTCGGCGCGGCGTGCCTGCATCAAATCGCCTGCAGCTGGCATAAACATCGCGACCACCAGCACTCGCGCCTCGACGCCCGCGCGGCGCACGCGTGCATCAGCGTCGACGCCGTACAGCGGCAGCCGCAACGGTAGCGCATCGCCATTGACGTCAAAAAACGGCGTCGCTGCGAGCCCCCACCCGCCCATGTCGCCCGCGAGTGCTGAGACGCCGCACAAAAACCCCAGCACGGGCTCCAGCTCCACGCGCGATGACACCATCAAGCTTTGCGCGGGCGCAAGTCCACCATTGCTACGCGCAGCGACCAAGCCACCCGACTGCAACTTCGCGGGGTCGAGCCCAGTGGTTGCGTATAGCTCGTAGCGCAGCCCGGGCAGCGGTGTCCCAGTGACACCAACACCGAGCTCGCGCCAGGTTGATGGAATGACGCCGCCCTCTTCGAGGCGCGGTCGTTGCACACCATGAAAAACCGGCGGCTCGTGCCACTGGTTGATGATGCCAACGGGCACCAACATCAGCCCACCGCGTAACGCGACCGCGTCGCCCGCGCTTGAAGACAACAGCGGCCACTCGACGAACGCCTGCTCCACCTCGGCGGACCCCACGCAGGTCCGGCATGCGAGTGCATTTTCCCACTCGAGCTCCGTGTACACGCGCGGCCCGAACTCGAAGGTGTGCGCGACAAACAACACCAACCGCCGCACGCTCGCTGACAGTGCGGGCTTGCCGATCGCCGCCCCGTCGTTGCCGGGGCCGACGGACAGCGCGGTCGCATCGATCTGCCCGTAGCCGCCAATGACCGTGCCACCGGCATGCAAGCGCGCATCTTGCAGGCCGCGCAGCAACGCCCGATCATCAAGCGGTGCGATTCCAAACGCGGACTCGTCACGCTGCGTCGCGCGCACCGGATCGGCGGGCAAATCAAGCACAGGGCCATTGGCGCGCACGAGCAACGCAAAGGTAAACAGCAGCGTCATTTGAGCAAACTCTCGTCGATCGAACGCAGTTGCAGTGCGGCTGACTGGACATAGTCATTGCCGACGGAGCCCGCGTGGCAGGCGTTACACGACGACAACGAGCTGTCGCAAGGTTGTCCCGGCAGCACGCCGTAGCACTCGCCGTCGGGCGCATCTTCGCCACGCCAATCCTGTACGAGTGCACCGTCGTCGTTGACCGTGAACTCAAACCACTCCCAACCGCGCGCCCCTCGCGAATTGAAGCCGCCCCCTCGCTTGACCATCGCGTGGATTTGATCGTCGCGCGCGGCGTTTACCCCCGTTTTGAGCAGCAACGTGCCGACGTCAAAACCGGCGCCGTCGTTGGCGACAACTGCGCTGACGTAAACGGTGCGGCGGACCGTCGCGTGCCCCGCGACGCCTTCGCCTGCCTCAACGACGAACGACGGCCAGTCGCGATAGCCCTCGAAGTCGGCGGGCAGGGCGATGAACTGTGCGGGTGCACCGCCGGGAGGGAGCGTGTTGTCGGGCAGAAAAGCGCAGGCCGTCAAAACCACCGAGGCGAGCGCAATCATCGCCTTCATTGTGGCAACTGGGGGATGCCCAAGAGATCGGCGCCCGCGCTCATCTGGCTCACAAGCGAGCTGTCGTCGTCGGTGTCGACCTGGCTGCTGACGTAACTAAACAGCTGCCCGTAGGCAGTCGCGAGATCTTCGGCACTGGGGTCGTCGGGGTTAAAGCCCTCAGGCACGCTTGGCATCGCATCGCCGGCGATTGCGTCGTAGGTCGCACGCATATCGTTAAGTTGCTCCCGAATGCCGCTTTCGAGCGCTTGACCGGCTTGACCGTGCGCGTCGAACAAGGGCGCGAACTGCGAAAAAATTTCAGCGCCACCCCCGAGGTTTGCCCGCATGTCAGCCAGCGTGTGTTGCGCATAGCGGCTCTCATCTTGTCCAAAGCCTGCAAGCGCCACCTTCTCCACCTGCTCAGCCAGCGAGCCGATCACGCCGCGGTAGGCGGTTGCGGTGTCGAGCGCGAGCGGTTTGAAACTCTGCACCATCACCAGCGTGTCGTCGACGAGACGCTGGCAGAGTTGCGTTTGAAAGGCGCGCGCCGCGCGTTCGTTGGTGGGAAACGATGCAGCCTGAGCGCCAGGCAAAGCTGCTTCAAAGGCCACGACGTTCGCTGGAATGTCGTTTGACCACAAGATGCGCTCGATCGCGTGGATGCCAGTCACGCCGTCGCCGTCAAATAA
>JAYTVG010000525.1:0-1544 GCA_043744135.1 Deltaproteobacteria bacterium
CGTCAGCGCCCGACGCGGGTGTGGCGCTCGCGGCGGACGCGGGTCCGGTGCCGCTAGCGACCGAGAGCGTCGACGCAGGTCACCCTGCGTGGTGGCCAAACGAAGCGTCGCTCGCGGTCAGCAATCTCGTCGTGCAGCTGCCGCCCAGCATGACGCTGTCGAGCGGCCGATTGTTGGTGCGCGGCACCACAGACCCGAGCAATCACGTTACGGTGCAGGGGCTTGACGTCGTCGTCGACGCAACCACCGGCGCGTTTGAGACCGTCGCGACGCTGCTGGAAGGCGACAGCAGCCTCGTTGTTGTGGCCACTGACGCGGTCGGCAACGTCGGGACTGTGACGGCGCCGGCGCGCGTCGATTCGCGTGGCTGGTTCGTGTTGTTGATGGGGGACACCGCCTTGGGGCAAGACGGGGCTGCGCTCGCTGAACGCTCGCCGACAACGTCGCGCACCATCGGCGACGCGTTTGTGTACGGCCGCGCCGTTTCGTATGTGAAGGGTTCTTTTTCAGGTCCTGCGTTGTTTGCAGACTACGACCTCACGCTGCACGTCGACACCGCGCGCTGGCAGCAAGACGTGTTTGCGCGCGACGTGCTCGATCCCGATCGCTTTTACCCCGTGTACGGCGACTCGAGCACGGAGGTGCTCGACGGTTCCCAAGCGGGCTTGCCCGTTCACCTCGTGCTCAAGGCGGACGCGTCGTCGGCGGAAGTGGGCAGCGTGCGCACTGAGATGGTGGGCGGCGAATTGTTCCGCTATCAACGCGCGCGACCGGGTGCACAGTTGAACTTCGATCGCGGCTGGAGCGGGCCGATGGTGTTTGACGATGCGAAAGTGGGTGAAAAACGTCTGCCGCAGCCATCACCGCAAGGCGACCCGTGGCGGACACGCGCGACTGGGTTTGTCGAGGGGGGCGGCGGCCAACGCCACGCACGCGTCGAGCTGCTCGGCTCCGGTTCAAGCGTGTACTTCTTGCGACACGAACGGGTGATTGAGGGCAGCGAGCACGTCGCCATCTTGGTGCGCGACGCCATCACCGGCGCAGAACTCGGCCGCCAAGCGCTGTCGCGTAACACGGACTACGTGATGCGCTACAACGAAGGCCGCGTGATGATGAAGGCGCCGGTCGGCGCGTTCGTCGACACCGCGTTTATCACCAACCAAAACCTCGGCCAGGTCGCGGCCGCCAATCGGGTGTTTTTGGAAGTGGAGTACGAACACGAAGAAGACCAGGCGTTCATGGGTGTGAGCGCGGGCGCCAGTGCCAAACAGACGCTGTTTGGCCATGTCGAAGTGGGCGGCGGCTACGTCTACGAAGGGCGCGAGGACGGCCGCGTCGCGTATCAACTCGGTGGCGGACAACTCAAGCTGTTCATCGACGAGGGCACGTTTATCGCCGCGGAACTCGCCGGTTCGCAAAGCGTCGACGCGGGCAACTTCGTATCGTTTGACGGCGGCCTGTCGTACCAAACACTCGGGCAGAGCCTGGATGCCAAAGATGGCGTTGTGGGTCGTCAGCGTTATCCAGCGGATCGGCAAGGTTTC
>JAYTVG010000526.1:0-1543 GCA_043744135.1 Deltaproteobacteria bacterium
CACGCTGATCATGCACAGGTCCGCGCGCCGTTATTGGGCCAGGGCATTGCGGGTGCCATCGCCGCGCTAAAAACAGCGCACCGGGGCTGTGGTCGCAGCGTCGATCGCCGTGCACGACGCGCCCGCACGCAGCTGCAGCACGCCGACTCCGCCACCGCCGCCGCCGGTCGCCACCTCGCCGGCACCGCCAGCGACGGGCCCGCCGAGTTGCCCGCCATCGCCGCCAGCAGGACCGGTGCTGCCGTGACCGCCACCGCCACCGCCAGCGCCGCTGCTGCCACCGCTGCCATCCTCGGCGCCGTCGCCCTGCCCACCACCGCCGCCGGTGACATTCAAGCTGGCGCTCGCGACGCTGAGTGCGGGCGCGTCAAACACGAGGTGGCCGCCACTGCCGCCACCGCCGCCGCCGTTTTGGGGCAGGTCCACGCCGCGGCCACCGCCACCGCCAGCGATCACGCGTGCCCCAGCGCCGATCGTGATCGACGTTGACGATGCGATCATCAAGAAGCCTCCGCCCGCGCCGGGCGAGCCACCACCACTGCCGCCGCCACCACGGCAGCCCCCGCGTGGCGCATCAAACGGCGACGCAAACACCGAACCGCCGTTGTCGCCGCCACCGCCGTCGCCGCCGGTTGAGCCGAAGCCACCACCGCCGCCTGTTGCGCCGGTCGAGCCTTCAGACGCACCGCAGCCCGTGCGCGCGCCGGTTGCGCCGACGTCGAGGTCGCCGCCTTGCAGATCGACTGCGCCGTACGCCAACACCACCACGGGCTCGAGACCGGTGAAGGTCACCACGCCAAACAGCTGGCTCAAAGACGCAACGTCGATCACCGCCACTTGGGTGCCGAGCGCGGACACGTGGCGCACCGGGACGGCGGTGCCACAAATCGTCGCGGTGCTGACACCGTCGAGTGCGACCGTGGCGGCACAGTTGAGCACCAAGCTGACGGTCGCTGATGGCACCAACGGGGCGACCCCAAACAGTGGTGGTGTGACGAACGAGCCGTCTCCCTCTCCCTCTCCCTCTCCCTCTCCTTCTCCTTCGCCTTCGCCTTCTCCTTCTCCTTCTCCTTCGCCCTCGCCTTCTCCTTCTCCTTCTCCCTCGCCTTCTCCTTCGCCCTCTCCCTCCCCCTCGCCTTCACTCGCGAGGCAGCGTCCGGTGGTGCAGGTGTAGCCGTCGACGCAAGCGTGCGTGTCGTCACAGCGTCGGCCCGCGAGCTCGACGGAGCAGCCGATGGGCGTGAAGGTCCACGCAACAACAACGAGGGAGCGCAACAAATGACACGTCATGGCAACATGCTATCACTGCGGTGCTGGAGGTAGACCTGCCGGATCACAACGATGCAGACGCGGTCGGCTTGGATGTGGACCTCGCGCCCACCGCCGTGGTCGGTGCGCCCTTTGACAGTGGCACTGAAACCTCCGGGTTGGTGTCGCGGTTGCCCGCGCGTATGGGGCGTTACATCCTAACCAAGCGTCTGGGCGTCGGCGGCATGGCGGAAGTGTTTTTGGCGCACCGCGATGGGCCGGGCGGGTTTAGCAA
>JAYTVG010000527.1:0-4886 GCA_043744135.1 Deltaproteobacteria bacterium
ACCGGCTGAAGTCGCAGCGCTGCGCGTCGCCGCCAAAGCGGCAGCCACAACCCTGGTCAGTGACCTCACGGAGAAGTTGGTGGCGATCGCGGCCTCAGGAAGCAATCCGTACGCTGGCACCTACGCCGGCGGCGACACGTACTATGCTCACGCCGCGCAGGTTAAAGTCCCCGTCTTTGAGGCGCCCGATGGCATCGGCGGGCAGCGCTGGCGCGACGAGCTGCGCGAGGCCGTCAGATTCGAACTCGCCGAAAACGGCTTCGTCTTCGTCGACCAGTTCGTCGATGGCATCGTCGTACGCGACGAGGCGATGGCGAAGGAATTGAAAGCCAACGCACCGTCGTTGCAACGCGCTTTTGGCTTCGGGGACAAAAGACGAGACCAGGACACGGGCGGCGACTAGCTAGCGCGCTGTGGCGTTTACGCGTCGCAGTGCACGTCCACGGTGCCGAGGTTTTGCACGCGCAGCCGCACGTGATCGCCCACGTGCAGCGGGATGGCTGCCGTGGCACCACCTGACAAAAAGATCATGCCGGCCTTGAGCGATTCGCCGTGGGGCGCGAGTAAATTCGCCATCGCCGCCAAACTGCGCGCGGGATGATCCAAGATCGCCGCCGACGAGCCCGCCTCCGCGAGCACGCCGTTTTTTTCCATCACCATGCCGAGGTTGCCGACGTCAAAGTCGCGCGGCGCAAGCGTGGAGCCGAGCACAAACCGTGCACTTGACGCGTTGTCCGCCACCACATCGGGCAGCGTGAACTTGAAGTCTTGGTACCTGCTGTCGATGAGCTCGAGCGCGATGCAGATGCCCTCAACATGGGTGAGCGCTTGCGCCGGGGTGACTGGGCCCGTCAGATCTTTGCCGAGCAAAAACACGATCTCAGGCTCCACCCGCGGATGCACGTGATGGGCGCGCTGGATGCGACCGCCGTCTTGCAGCAGCATGCGCTGCGTGAGGTGACCGTAGATCGGCGCGCTGACGTTCATCTGCTTCATCTTGGCGGCGCTCGTCAGGCCCATCTTCATGCCCACCAGCGCGTCGCCGCGGCTTTTACGCAGATCGATGCCGGCGCGCTGGATGCGGTAGCCGTCATCGACACTCAGCGCGGTGTGCGCGGACAACATCTCGATAGCGCGCGCCGCCAACACGGCGTCGTCTAACGTTTGTGCGAACTGCTGAAGCTGCGCGTGTGTGACGGCGGTGGTGGTGGTCATGCTGCCTTGCCTGCTTTGAGTTGCATCGCGACGTCGACGATCAAATCTTCCTGTCCGCCCACGAGTTTGCGTCGGCCGATTTCGAGCAGCACGTCGCGCGGGTCGACGCCGATTTTTGTCGCGGCGCGCTCAGTGTGCAGCAAGAAACTCGAGTACACGCCGGCGTAGCCCATCATCAGCGCGCGTCCGTCCACCGTGACGGGACGTTGTTGCATCGGGCGCACGATGTCGTCGGCGGCGTCGATCAGCGGATACAGCGACGCGTGGTGCTTGACCCCTAAGCGGTTGAGCACCGCGACCAACACCTCCAGCTTGCAGTTGCCAGCACCCGCACCCATGCCCGCCAACGACGCATCGACGCGGTCCGCGCCCGCTTGCACAGCGCAGATGGTGTTGGCGACACCCAGCGAGAGGTTGTCGTGGTTGTGAAAGCCGACCTGGCACTGCAGCGCGTCTTTGAGCGCGCGCACTTTTTCGGTGGCCTCGTGCATGAGCATGGCACCAGCGCTGTCCACAACGTACACGCAGTGCGCGCCGTACTGCGCCATTTTTTTGGCCTGCTCGACGAGACGCGCGGTCGGGAGCATATGCGACATCATCAAAAAGCCCACGGTGTCAAAACCCATGGTGCGCGCGGTCTCGATGTGCTCGTGCGCGATGTCGGCCTCCGTGCAGTGGGTGGCAATGCGCAGGGTGTCGACGCCACACGCGTGCGCCATCTTCATGTCGACGGTGGTGCCGATGCCGGGCAACAACAGCGCCGCGAGTTTGGTGCGCGTCAGCACCGCTTTGACTGCCCGCAGGTACTGCTCCTCGGTGTGCGCAGAAAAGCCGTAGTTCAACGAGTTACCATTGAGGCCGTCGCCGTGGCTGACCTCGATCAAATCCACGCCAGCGTCGTCGATTTTTTGGGCGATGGCGACCATCTGCTCGACGCTGAATTGGTGCGCAAGCGCGTGCATGCCGTCGCGCAAAGTCACGTCGTTGAGGATGAGGGTCATGCGGTTTCCTGCTGCAAAAGAAGTGAGCGCGCCCACCGGGCACCACCGTGAAAGACCCGCCGTGAAGTGGCGACGATTCACCGACCTTGGACGTGAACAAAGTAACTGATGCGGTGCGCACCGACGTGCACCGGTTAAGCCTTGGTTCCTTTGGTGAGTTCTTGCAGCGTCTTACTGAGGCGCTCAATGGCTTGCGCATGGCGACGGCTGGTCCAGCTCTTTGACAGCCCCAGCTTGTTGCCGACGTCTTGCAGGCTCATCTCTTTAAAATAATACAGCTGCACGATCTCGCGATCTTCGGGCGACAGCATGCCCAGGGCCGTGCGCACGTGCCGCTTCATCTCGACGTCCGCGTATTTGTCGTCGAGGCGCACCTTGTCTTTGTCTTCCACCTGCAGGTCTTCCATCGCCTCAAGCGACGTGACGTAGATGGTGACAAGTTGGCTGACTTGCGCCGCCAACTCCTCGATGTTGTCCTCAACACTTTTGCTGGTCTCGCTGCCGCCGCCGCCCACCACCTCGCGATTGGCGTGGTTTTCCAAAAACGCGGTGGCGCGCTCTTCGAAGCGGATCTTTTGGTACTCGGTGCGTGACACCCAGCCCATGCCGCGCAGCCCGTCGTAGATGGCGCCGCGGATGCGGTAGTAGCTGAAGGTCATGAAGTTCGCGCCCATCTTGGGGTCAAACCGCTCCGCAGCCTCGAGCAAGCCGGTCATGCCGTAACTGATCAGGTCGTCAAACTCGATGTTTTTGGCCAAGCTTTTTTTAATCTTGGCCGCGATGCCGCGCACAAACGGCGTGTACTGCTCGACGAGTTTGCGTTTATCAAGCTTGCCGTCCAAGCCGACCGCGGGATGGGCTTTGGAGATCGGGCGCTCAAACTGGTCGCTGAGGCCGCCAGCTGCACCCGCTTTTGAGGGCGGCCGCGAAAACGCATCGGTGTCGACCGGCGCGGCCCCAAGCAGCTCCGCCGCATCGGCAGTCACGGCGCTGGCCGGCGGATCCGCTTTGGGCTTGGGAGGGGGGCGCATCGTCATAGGAGACATTGCACATTACGAAGCACTCCGGAGCGGGGTCAACAACGCAACCGTTAATTCATTTGCCTCCCAAGGTCGGTGAATCGCACTGTTCAGTTCAGCGCCCAAGGTCAAAGAAATGCATCGACCGTCGGCGATGCATCTCCCTCGGCTCGCGCGTGACGTCGTGCTGAGCGCACCTGCGTGAACTCTCCCGCCTGGGCTCCCGGCCAAATCGGCGTCAAAATACAGCGTCGAAGCCAAGTGGATCTATGCTGGCACAGTGACAGACGCGGCATTCCTCAAGCGGGCGGGCTTTTCCCACATCACCCCCGTGGCAGTCGATCCGTTCATGCTGACGTTCGCGTGCACCCGCGACAAAACCGCGCAACGGGTGCACGTGCTGATAGCACAAGGGGACAGTGCCGTGCACGTGCGGTGGCTCGCGGACCATCGAAAGCTCTTGGGCATGCGCGCGCACGCCCACGTCGTCGCTGTCGTTGACGTGGGCACCGTGCCCGAAGGCCTGGGTTACGTCGTCACCCAAGCGGTCGAAGCGACGGCGGCGCAAGGCCTGGCGCGCGGACGGTTCAGCGTGTTTGACGCGTTGTCGATGGTCCGCGACGCTGCGCGCGGCCTGGACGCGGCGCATGGTGCCGGCGTTCGCCACAAAGACATCACGCCCAAGCATTTGTGCGTCGCCGCCGATGGCGCCACCAGGCTCGGCGGCTTTGGCGTACAAAACATCATCGACGGCACGTCCCTGCACGGCACGCCCGCGGTGATGGCCCCGGAACTCGCGCGCGGCGGCGTGCACGACGTGCGCAGCGACTTGTACGCGTTAGGTGCCACGCTGTTTTGGTTGCTCACGGGACAGCCGCTGTTTATCGGCAGCGCGACCGATGTGTTGGCAGCGCAGCAAAAAAAACCCGTGCCCTCGATCGCCCAGCTGGTGCCTGAAGCGGGTATCGCCGTTATCGATATCTTGTATCGCCTGCTGCAAAAAGAGCCGGCCCGGCGCCCGCCGAGCGCGGCGGACACGGCGCTGTTGTTCGAGCAGGCCATGGCACGGCTGCGCCGCGATAGCGCTGCACCGGCCGCCGCTGCCACCGTCGCGCCCGCGCGGCCGACGGCACCGACGGTTGCGGCCGCCCCCGACAGCCCGCCGCGGGGCCCGTTTGACGCAGCGCCCAGCGACGACAGCCCCTACCAAGCGCAGCCCACCGGCGTCATGGGTTCGCTCAAGCAAATGAGCGTCGTGGAGATTTTGCAAACGCTCGAGTTGGGCAAAAAGAGCGCGCGCGTCGAGGTGCACGCACAGCAAACACGCGGGGTGTTTTTCGTTCACGACGGCAACATCGTGCACGCCACCCAAGGGGCGCGCGTCGGCGAGCCTGCGGTTGCGGCTTTGTGCAAGATGACGGACGGCTACTTTCGCATCCACTACGAAAAGGAACCTTGCGAACAAAACATCTTTAAGCCCACGCAGTTTGTGCTGCTCGATGCCATGCGCCAGCTCGACGAGGTGCACGCGCACACCGCGGGTGAAGCGGAGCACGCCGCGCGTGCCGACGCGCTCGGCGACACCCCGATGGACGCAACCCAAGAGTTGTCGGCGGCACCACCGCCATTGCCAACGCGCGCGGCTCGACGT
>JAYTVG010000528.1:0-4874 GCA_043744135.1 Deltaproteobacteria bacterium
GACCTGCGCATCTTTGCCGCCCTGGGCTTTTATCCGCAAGACCGCGACCGCGACGACGACGGCATCGACGACGTCGACGACGCCTGCCCCGACGAGCCCGAAGACGTCGATCAATTTGAAGACGAAGACGGCTGCCCGGAGCTCGACAACGACAAAGACGGCATCTTAGACGCGTCCGACAAATGCCCCGAGATCCCAGAGGACATCGATCGTTGGCAGGACGCTGATGGCTGTCCCGAAGACGACAACGACGGTGACGGCGTCAAAGACGACGTCGACGAATGCCCAAACGAAGCGGAAGTCATCAACGGCTTCGAAGACGAAGATGGCTGTCCCGATGAAGGTGGCAAAAAAAAGCTCGTGGTACTCAAGCGCGAGAAAATCGAAATCAACGACAAGGTGTATTTCGAATACGACAGCGACCGGATTTTACCGCGCAGTTACGAGCTGCTCGACGAGGTTGCCAAGCTGATAAACGCGCACGCCGAAATCCCCGCCATCTTCATCGAAGGCCACACCGACGCCGACGGCCCCGACGCCTACAACCTGTCGCTGAGCGATCGGCGCGCCAAAAGCGTGCGCGCGTATTTGGTGGAGACCGGCAAGGTCGCCGTCGAGCGTTTGCAGGCGCAGGGGTTCGGCGAGACCAAACCCATCGCGTCCAACGCCAATGACGAAGGCAAGGCAACCAACCGCCGCGTCGAGTTCCGCATCGTGCCGATCGAGACCCCTGAGACGCGCGAGGAGGTCGATGTCGTGCAACCGCCCGCCGAACCGATGCCCGACGGTACCAATGAAGCACCCCCCGCGCCGGCGGACGGCGCATCACCTGACGCCGCGACCGTCGAGCCGGCGGATGCAAACAAGCTCAAGCCAGGCGAGATCAGCGGCGGAGGCTGAGCTGCGCCACGGCGAATGTGGCTGCGGCTCGCCTCAGGGATGAACGGGCGCACGCGGGCCGACGACGCGATCACGCTGGCGACCTCACGTGACGCAAAAAAACCGGCACATGTGCCGGTTTTTTTGTGGTCTTTACGACATTCAGGACGTCGACTAGGTCGCGGGAGACACCACCGCAGCAGCGGCCTCGGGTGCTGCGGCTTCGGGTGCTGCGACTTCTGGCTCTTCCGTGCCGCCCAAGTCCTCGTCTTCGGTTTCGTTAGCGACCGTGCCACCAGGACGGCGCGCACGGATGACGTCGACCTTCGGGCCCTTCTTGGGGCCGCGTGGGCCGCGTTTGTCGTCGCGGTCACCGCGGTCTTTGCCTTCACCCTTATCGTGCTGCTCCTCGCCGCCTTTGCTGCGCAAGTACTCTTGGTGGCGGGCGCCACCTTCGGTGCAGGCGTCTGACATGCGACCGGTGAACAGTTTGATGGAGCGGATGGCGTCATCGTTGGCTGGGATGACGTAGTCGATGCCTTCAGGGTCGCAGTTGGTGTCGACCAGCGCGATGATTGGAATACCAAGGCGACGGGCTTCGTCGACCGCGATGTGTTCACGCTTCGGGTCGATGACAAAAATAGCGCCAGGCAGCTTGTTCATGTCGCGGATGCCGGCGAGGTTCTTCTCGAGTTTTTGAAGCTCGCGCGTCAGCTGCACGACTTCCTTTTTTGGCAAGCGCTCAAAGGTGCCATCGCTGGTCATCTTCTCGAGCGCACGCAAGCGGTCGATGCCCTGCTTGATGGTCTTGAAGTTGGTGAGCATGCCACCAAGCCAGCGGTTGTTGATGTAAAACTGGCCCGAGCGCTTGGCCTCTTCCGCGACGATGTCTTGCGCTTGTTTCTTGGTGCCGATGAACAAGATCTTCTCACCGCGAGCGACGAGGTTGGCGGCCTTTTCGTAGGCGCGGTCAAACAGCCCCGTGGTCTGCTGCAGGTCGATGATGTAAATCCCGTTTCGCGCACCGAAGATGAACGGTTTCATCTTGGGGTTCCAGCGGCGGGTTTGGTGACCAAAGTGGGCACCGGCTTCCAACATGTCGCGCATCGCAATCGTGGCCATGACTCAATCCTCTTTCTTTGCAGGGTAAGCCTGCGGGCGCGCACACCGGCGGCCCATTGGGTTAAAAAATTCCGCCACGCCAATCTGCGATGCCCGCGACTGGTTGCCCAGCTCGATGCACCGCCTGCCGCGAACCCAGCGGAAATGCCGTCGAACCGAGTTCGTGGCACCGCCGTCTAGGACCCCGCGACAACCACACGGTCAGCACGCTGCTTCAGCACGATGCCGTCCGCCTGGTGGGCGTGTGTGATGGGAGATCTGCACTGGGGTCGCACGCTGGGACAGTCCTCTGCCGCGTGCCTTCGCTCAATGGTACGTCGGGGGTTTGGCCCCAGCCTTCCGGCCACCGACGGCGCTGATCTCCTCTTAAGGTCGCGCTTTTGGTACCAGAGCGCATCCAGCCAAGCAAGCAACGAGTGCAAACATTTCACCGACCTTGGGAGGTGAACAAAGTAATTTCACCGACCTTGGGAGGTGAACAAAGTAATTTCACCGCTTTTGCCCGCGGGACGACCGTCGAATTCATGGTGCTAGGCCAAGGCTGATCCCGTCAATTCGCGCGCCGCCGTGCCGAGTCGCGCGATTGCACGTGTGTTCGCTGCCGCGCTTTGGCTATGTTGCGCGCCCATGCGAAGCCACCTCCGCCCGCTCGCTTTTACGCTCGCGATCTTGGGGACTTGCGTGGCCGCGCAGGCCCAAGACGCCAGCACCACAGACCAGGGCACCGCGCGCGCCGGCTACCACGTCGTGGCGCTTTCGCTGCCGACCAGCCCCATCGCCGCGGTGGTGTTGACGGCGCCGGTGCCCGCACTTGAGTTGTCACCGACAGTGCGCGCGCACATCACCGCGGCCGCGTTTGCGCTCGGCGCTGCGGTCGCCACCGACGTCGCTTCCATCGGCGGCCGCGTGCAAGTTCGGGTGGCGCCTGACGCTGTCACTTGGTCGCTCACAGCCCCACCTGAACGCGTCGCGGACTTGCTACGGGCGTGGGACGCGCGGGTGCGGCGGCGGCAACAGCTCGCACTCGCAGTCGTCGCTGCAGACGTGTTCGACGTCGGTGATCCGGGCTGGTCAGACGTGGAGGCGGCGTTGGTGTTCGTTGGCGAGGCGATGGCGCTGCCGCTCAACACCGCCACCCCGACCCTCGACCGCATGCACGCGGCCCTCGGCGCGCTGCTGATAGCACCCGCCATGGAGGTGGCGGTGGTTGCGCATGAGCCGGCGCCCACGACGCGCGCGCTGGCGGTGGCGCTGTTGGCGGCACCGACGCCGCGGCCCGTCGTGTCGTCGTCGCCGGCGCCGCCGCCATCATCGCGGGCGGGCACACGGCTTTGGGAACGTGCGGCATCCGCGACGGCGACGTCGACCAGCACGTTCGTGATGTGCCCACAGGTGGCGGCAGCTCCGCTGGCGGTGCTGGCACAGTTGCTGGGCGGCCGCGTGCGCGACGGTGGTGCCGAGGCCACCATCGAGGTGACGCAGGAGGTCGCGCGCGCGTCGCTCGCAGCTGCAGCCGAGGGCGGCGTGGTCACGCTGCTGTTTGCCAGCGCGCAGACGGCCGCCGACGCCACGCGCTTGCAAACGGCGCGCGCGTCCGCGAAGGCCGCGACGCTCGAAGTTCTCACGCGCCCCGATCGCGTCGGCTACTTTTACACCAAGCGCGGCAGCGTCGACGTGGCCGCCGATGCGCTCGATGCCGTCAGCGCCGACGACGTCATCGCGGCTGCTAAGGTGTGCGCGGTGTCGGGTCGCGCAGTCGTGCGCAGCGTCGGCACGAACCGATGACGTGGCTGGTGCTGCTCGTGGCGCAGACGATCTGGACAGCACCCGCGCCTGGCCTGCGCACCGACGTGCCCTGGTTTGTCGCCGCGCACGCCACCACGGTCGCCGTGCGCTGCACCAGCGTTGCGTTGCCGGCGGGAGCGCGCTGCGCGTTTGAAGCGGTTGGGACCGGTGGGCTGTTGACGGTGCAAAGCGTACCCGAGCAACGCGAAAGCGTGTTGCGCGCGCTGGCGACATTGCCGGGCGCCACCTTTGTCGACGGTGTGCCGGCGCTATCGAGCGCGCACCGCAGCGCCATCGCTTCCGCCGCCGCACATGACGGCATCGTGTTGCCGCTGCTGCCTTCCGCTGCGTTGTTTGACCTTGAAGGCGCCGTGCTTCGGCAGCTCGTGGGCCAAGCCTGCGACGGCGCGGTGGACATCGTCACACACGACGCCGGCTTGGCGCTGCAGCTGCACACCGCCTTGCCGATGGATCAGCTCCGCGACCGCCTACAAAAGCTCCGTGACGTACCGCCGTCAGCGGCGAGTGCCAACGTTGTGGTCGGGCGCGCCACCGCGGCGCTGTTGTTCGCGCGTGCGACGGTGGGCGATGAGGCGCGATCCCGCGCCTTAGCCTGGCTGCTGACGCCAACTGACGCGCGGGCCTGGCAGTCAACGTCGAACGCTAGCGGCGGCGAAGATGCGCGCACGCTGATCGCGCGCGTGCGTTCCCGCTTGGTGCTGCAGGCGCTCGTCGACAAGCGTGAACGCAGCGCCGCGCATCTACAGACCGTGGGAGAGGAACAAACACCAAGCGGGGCGACGATCGGCGACAAGTCGCTACTGTTTCGCAGTCGCCGCATGCCCGTCGCGCGTGCTGCCCCCTAATTCAATGGTTCACCTCCCAAGGTCGGTGAATTCGAGCGTGGGCAGGCAGGCAATGTCTTTGCTAACGCGACGACATGCTGCGCGCTCACGGCAGTCGTCACGCCTTTGCCGAGCGCGCGGGTCACGACCAACACGACATCGTCACCCAGCAACACCGGCGAACCCGGGCCTGCTGGGATGTCGAGTGTGACGGTTGGTTCAACGTCCCTGCGCTTGGTGCCG
>JAYTVG010000529.1:0-1534 GCA_043744135.1 Deltaproteobacteria bacterium
CCGCCGCGGCAGCAACCTCGATCGCGTCAGAGCGCGAACGGGGCACGTTGATGCTGCTCACCAGCACGGCTTTGTCACCGCTGCGCATCGTCGTGGCAAAGACCAGCTCAGCGTTTTTGAGCGCGTTGCCGTTTTTGGCGCCGATGCTGGTGTTTTTGCCGCTGTGCAAAGCGTATGGCGACATCTCGCTGGCTGCGCTGGGCCTATGCGGCGGCGCGCTGCTGATGCACGCGCTGTGTTGCGCTGCCGTTGGCGTTGGTGTGTCAGCGGTCGTCCCGCGCGCACGCGTGGCGCCGTTGTTGGCGCTGATAATTGCCGGTACGCTTTACGTCGCGTTTTGCGTCCCAATCACGGTGGCGTTAGGGCTGTTCGTCAACTTCAAAGATGTGCACTACCTCGCGCAGATCATCGCCACGGGTGCGTTGTTTGAGGTGCTCGTCGCCGCCGCCGCTGTACTCATCGGTGTCGGCGCCCTAAGCCCAAAGCGCACGACGTGGTGGCCCACACACAAAAAAATGCTCGTGTTGTGTTTGGTGGGTCTGCCATTAGCGGCGGCAGCGGCGACGCATTTAGCAGGCGGACCCCAGCGCGACTTGCGTGAGACCAGCAACATCGTCGCTGGCGGCGTCGCTGCGTTCACTGGCGTGGTGTTGATGCTCGACATCTTGTTGTGCGACCTGCGCGCAGTTGACGGGCGCCATGCGCTGCGTGCGGCGTGGTTGAACACGCTGTTGTTGTGCACGGGGATGACGGGATTTTATCTCATGCCGCTCGCATCCAACATGCCGCACCGACTGACGGCCTGGGGACTGCACCCCGCGTCGATTGTGGTGCTGGCCGCGTACATCGCATGCGTCGCTACCGGCTGCGCGTTGGTTGCGCGCTTGGTGCGCCATCCGCTCGCGCGCATCGCGGTTGCGTCCGCGTGCGTCGGCGCGCATTTGATTGTTCCGCTTTTGTACCACGCCATCGAAGCGCGCATGTCGCTGCCTGACTCCGTGGTCGCTGACGTCAACCCGCTGCTACAAATCGACGCCATCGAGCGCGGTGACGGCCACCCCCTGCTCGCCGTCGTGGCATTTGTCGTGTGTTGCGCAGCGTTCTCGCTGTTTGCGCGCGGGCGAAAGCGCTAAACTGCCGCGTGCGCATCGTTGTCAAACGTCAGGCAAGCCTCCGCGTCGGTGCACCTTGAGTAACGCTGGCGCCATCGTGTGTCTGCCGACCTACAACGAGCGCGAAAATCTTGAGTCCATCGTGCGCGAACTGCTCGCGACCACCCCCGTGGATGTCCTCGTCATCGACGACAACAGCCCGGATGGTACCGGTCGCGTCGCCGACTTGCTGGCCGCCGCGCATCCGCGTGTGCGCGTTTTACACCGCGACCGCAAACGCGGCTTGGGCACGGCGTATGTCGAGGGTTTCCGTGTCGCGCTCAGCCTCGGGTACCAACACGTCCTTGAGATGGATGCCGACTTCTCGCACCAGCCGCGCTACGTCCTTGACCTGCTGCATGCCGCCGACAGCGCCGACGTGG
>JAYTVG010000530.1:0-1532 GCA_043744135.1 Deltaproteobacteria bacterium
CGGTCGTCTTTGATGATGCGGTCAAACGGTCCGCGGTAGATCTCGAGCACTTGGCAGCCGGGGCCGACCGCGCGCATCGATGCCGTACGCGTGCCGCGCCCGATCATCGCCAGCTCACCAAAGTAGGCGCCGCGTCCGACCCGCATGACCTCGACGGACACACCGGCATCGTCCCACATCTCGACCGCGAGGGTGCCGCCAACCACGACGTAAAACGTGTCGCCGAACTCACCTTCGCGAATGACGTATTCACCATCAGGGAGTTCCACCAGCGACGCCGGCTGCTGCGCTTGCGGAATCTTGCCGATGATGAGCTTCTCTTTGAGCGTGGCCTCAGGAACCGTCGACAAAAACGGGATCGCCTTGATCAGTGCAGTCCATTCATCAGCGACTTCAGTCATGCCGTTGACCCTAACACTGCTGCTCGGCGACGTCGACGTAGCTCACTTGCGTGACGGTGCTCAGCGGGACGGCCACGCGCGCCGGCTCGCTCAAGCGCCGTTGAGCCGTTGGTGCAGCTGCTTCGCCTTCACGAGGGCCTGCAAATCCATGCAGCCACCGATGGGTGCGTCGCCGAAGAAGATCTGCGGCACCGTGCGTTGGCCGGTGGCGTTGACCAACCAGGCGCGTTTTGCGTCGTCACTGGTGACGTCCACCTCAACAAACGCCACGCCGTTGTCGGCGAGGATTTTTTTGGCACGCACGCAGTAGGGGCAGTACGTGGTGGTGTAAACGGTAACGGCCATGCGGCATGCTAGCGACGCGCCAGCGCAGATGCACGCAGCAGCGATTCAGTGCTACAACCGCGCCATGACGGCCGCATCCGCACCCGGCAGCGCCTCCGGCACCGCAGCAACGAAGGCGAGCCCGCCCGCTGGGCAAAATCGGCTGAGCGACAAGACGCTCACGCAAAAAGAGTTTCGCACTGACAAGTTGCTAGCGTGGTTGGGCGCGTTTTTCCTTTTGGTGGCGGTGATTGCATTGTGGGGGCTCGCGCGCTTTGTGCTCGACCCTGCGTCGGGCGTGCGGACCGGAGGTGGCACGCCGGTAGGCTACGTGCTCGGCGTGCTGACGGTGGTGCTGTACGCGCTCGTCGCCGGCTATTCGTGGCGCCACAAAAAGCGCGCGCAGAAGCGTGCGATGACGCGCACGTGGATGGAGGTGCATCTCGCGTTTGGCATGGTCTCGGGCGTGACGGCGGTGCTGCACTCAGGGCCGCGGTTGGGTGCGCCGATCCAAGGCGCGTTTTTGATCGCGTGGCTGCTGCTGATCGCCACCGGGATTTTGGGGAAGTTTTTGTCGGTGTTCATTCCGCGCCGACTGACACGCATCGAAGACGAGGCGCTGCTCGCGGAAGACGTCGTCGAGCGCCAAAAAGCCATGCGCACAGAAATAGAACAGCTGCTGCAAGACGCCGACGACAAGCTCGTGCACATCGTCAACAACGTGGTGCCACCCAAGATCAAGTCGCCGGATTGGTACGGCGCGCGTCGCATGAAGCGGGCCGCCGTGGTGCAAAGTGTCTACGCAGC
>JAYTVG010000531.1:0-4857 GCA_043744135.1 Deltaproteobacteria bacterium
GGCCATGATGCGCAGCAGCGTGCTCTTTCCTGAGCCGTTGTTGCCGAGCACGCCAATCTTGGCGCCGTGGTAAAAACTCAAGCGAATGCCCTTGAGGACTTCTTTGCCCCCGGGGTGAACTTTGCGCAGATCGTTCATCTGAAAAACGTACGGCTCGGACATGCATGACCTCGTCAGCCGCGGGTCTTTGCCGATCTAGACGTTGACGGCAACCAGGTTTTGCGCGCGCGAGTAGTACGGCAAGCCCAGGCGCACGTGCGTTGTTTCAGTGCTAGGGGTGGCTATGGCGTTGACCGCGATCGACGAGCTCGAACTATTGCTCAAACCTGCCGGCGGCGGGCTGTACCTCGTGTCCACCGGCCGCGCTGAACAACAAGCGATGCAGCGTAAGCTTTACCAAGCCGACAGCGACGCGGCAGTGACGGAGCGCTTCACAGCGGCGTTGCGCAAGATTGCCGACGCAAACGTGGTCGTGCTCGGCATCCCCAGCGACGTCGGCGCTGGCTTTCGTCGTGGCGCGAACTTGGGCCCGCAGGCGATTCGCGCGCAGCTGCTCAGCGACACACCCGATTGGTCGGCGTCGTGTGCGGCGCGCGGCATCGTCGACATTGGCGACGTGTTTGTGGTGCCGCAGTTGCTCGACGACGCCATGTTGTCGCAGGCGCAAACGCTGCGTTGCCACCGGGCGCTGTACCCCGCACACGACGGCGCCGGCTTACCGGTGTCACCGCTGTCGATCGCACAGCGCGCGCTCAAGCTCGTGTTGGCGATAAACCCGCGCGCCAAGCCCTTCATCTTAGGTGGCGATCACTCAGTGGCATGGCCCGTCGTCAAAGCGCTGCACGACGCGGGTCGGCGCTTTTGCATTGTGCAGCCTGATGCGCACACCGACTTGATGCCCGAGCGCTTGGGGGTGCCGATCTGCTTTGCGACGTGGACGTACCACGCAAACGACTTGATCGGCCGCCAGCAACGCGTGCTGCAAGTGGGCATTCGCGCCACGCGCTTTAGCAAACAGCACTGGCAAGACACGCTCGATGTGCGCCAGTGGTGGGCGCACGAGGTCAACGCCAACCCTGCGGCGGCGTGCGCGGCCATCGTCGAGGCCGCCAAGCGCACGGGCCTGCCGGTGTATTTGTCAAACGACATCGACGGCACCGACGCCAACGACGCCGACGCCACCGGCACGCCCGAGCCCGACGGCCTGTCGGTGGACTTCATACGTACACTCATCGACGCGCTGGCACGGGAGGTGGGCTTGGTCGGCGCCGACCTCGTCGAGGTGGCGCCGGTGCTAGGCCGCGACGGCGGACGGCGTACCCTTGAAGTGGCGGCACAGTATGCGCGCGCGTCGCTGGACGCCCTGCTCACGAGCGCTTCGTCCGCTGCAGCAAACCCGTGAGCGCGCGGTGGGGCGATCCGCGTCAAAACGCTACGCAGCTGCGCGCGGGAGCACTAGCATAGCGCCTATGTCTAACCGTCGGCCACCTGCTGCTCCGCCCAAAAGTGATAGCGAAGCCACGCATGAACTACAGCGCCCACAATTTTCGCAACCGCAGGACGGCGCCCATGACGTCGCCGTCACCGAGCCCGGGCGCGCGCCTGCACCCGGGCACCTCGCGTCGATGTCCGAAATCGTCGCGCGCGACGTGCACCACCGCCGCGCCGTCGTGCTGGGTGCTGCGCCACCGGGCTACGACAATCCTGTGCGGGGCCCGACGGTGTTTCACGCGATGCCGCCTAGCGATGGTGCGTCGGCGTCGGCTCTGCATGCCGTCGCGGATGCGGCCCCACACAATAAGCGCAGCACGGTGGGCGACTTGGACGAACCCACGACGCTCAACGCGAGCGGTTTTGCGCCCCACACCAACCTCGGTGACGACAGCGTCACACCGCCCGCGCCCCGCGGCGGGCCGAGCTTGGACGCGTTGCTGAGCGATGCGATCCAGCTCGTCACTTCCGCGCGTGGCCACGTCGAAAGCGTCAAGGGCAGTGCGTCGCTCGCCGCCTCTCATCAGTTGACGACCGCGCTTGAGCGCCTGCGACGCATCAGCGCACAGCTGCCAGCACAGCTACGTGACAGTGAGCGCTAGTGGCTCACGCGCGCCCCTACCTCAACACGTCGGTCTACCGAACCAACGGTAGACGCCTGCCGTTTTGGGGTGCGCGTTAATGGCTGCAGCACCGCTCACCATCGGCCAATTCCAAGTGGTCGCGGAGATCGGCCGCGGCGGCATGGGCATCGTTTACAAAGTGAAGGACGCGCGCACCAACCAGTTCGCCGCGCTCAAGATGATCCCGCCAGACCAGCTGGTGCGAGCGGATTCGGCGCTGCGCTTTAAACGCGAGTTTCGCGCCATGCAGCGCGTCGAGCACCCAAACGTCATCCGCGTCTTTGAGGCGGGCACCCACGATGGCTGCCCGTTTTTCACCATGGAGCTCGTCGACGGCAAAGACATCCGCCGCTGGCTCGACGGTGACGACGCGATCGTGCCTGTCACCAAAGACGCGCCGCCAAGCGGAGTGTTGTCCGACGCGCAGCGCGCCCGCCTCAACGCACCGTTGCGGGTCAAAAAAGTCGCCGACGCCGTGATGCAGGTGGCGTACGCGCTCAGCGAGATTCACGGCCACCGCATCGTGCACCGCGACCTCAAGCCCGACAACGTGTTGGTGTCCAAAGCGGGCGTCGTCAAGTTGATGGATTTCGGTATCGCAAAGCAGATGAGCAACCAAGCCGAGCAGAGCTCCGGCGGCATGGTGGTCGGCACCTTTAAGTACCTGTCACCAGAGCAAGCGCTCGGCGCCGACATCGACGGCCGCGCGGATCTGTACTGCTTAGGCATCATCCTTTATGAATTGCTCGCGGGGCGGCACCCGTTTTATTCGGAAAATTCTGTTGGCTACGCGTACCACCACGCGCGCAAACAACCGCCCGACATCACGCGCTTTAACCCCGAGGTGCACGCAGGATTGAAGGCGGTGTGCGAGCGCCTAATTAAAAAAGATCCACGCGAGCGTTTCGCCACCGCCGACGACGTGATCGTTGCGATTCGCGCGTCGATGCTGGGCTTTGTCGAGGAGCTCTCGAAGCGTGCGCGCGTCCCGGCACCACGCGCGTTGCCGTTTGAGTTGGCGCGCGATCAACTGTTTGCGCCGGCGCTCGTCGGTCGCGATCCAGAGCGCACGACGTTGTTGTCGGGCGCGGAGTCTGTGCTCGCGGGCCGCGGCGGCGTGTTCGCGGTGACCGGGCCGGCGGGCATCGGCAAAACGCGCCTGGTGCGCGACGTCGCTGCGGCCGCGCGCGCGCGCAACATCGACTTCGTGTGGGGCGCGTGTGGCGTCGACGGGTCGCTGCCGTACCAACCGTTCATCGAAATCTTGGACACGCTCATTGGCCAAGCCGAGTCGATGCCCGTTGAGGGCATCAAACGATTGCTCGGTGATGAAGGGCGGATTTTAGCACGCTACGTGCCCGCGATCGGCCGCCTGCCTCCCGAAGTGCGCCCTCGCTTGGCTGCGGCGCTTGAGCCCGACGGCGAGCGCATGCGTTTTTTGAACGCGGTGACGGCGTTTTTGGGGCGCTGTGCGGCCGTTCAACCGCGCGTGCTCGTGGTGGACAACCTGCAGCACGCCGACGAACTGAGCTTGCGCTTGGCGCGGCACCTCGTCGAAAACGTCGCGAAGGTGGACGTCGGCGAGTCCTCTGACTATCGCTTTGCGCCACTGGCGTTGGTGCTGACGCTCGATCCCAGTAGCACACGCGCAGATGACGCCCGCGCGCTGTTGGCGCGCATCAACCAAGAGGTCGGTTTCAAAAGCGTCGCGCTGTCGCCGCTGTCAGCCAGCGAGATCAAAGAGATGGTCGGCTCGATGCTGGGCAGCGACGACGTTGCTGATGCGCTCGGTGACTTCTTGCACGCACAAACGCGCGGCGTCCCCGCACTCGTCGAGGAGCGGGTGCGCGCTTGGGCCGAAGCAGGCGAGCTGCGCAAAAAGCAGGGCAAGTGGGTGTTGGTGAAGGCACCGGCGGAAACCCACGGCGGTGCCGCCACGGCCAAGGCGATGACGTCCATCCCCGACGCGGTCGAGGTGCGCGCAGCGACGCGCGCGGACATTCCGATCGACGTCGACCACAACCCTGCGCAGCGCCGCATCGCGCGACTATCGGCCGTGGCGCTCGATGTTGCGGTACGCATGGCCATCGCCGACGACCGCGTACCGGTGACGTTGTTGCTACGCGTCTCGCTGCGGCCTGAAGATGAATTCCTCGATGCGCTCGACGAGCTCATCAAGCGTGAGTTCGTGCTTGAAGACAAAACCGCGGGCGTGTTGCGCTTCGCTGATGCGGACGACCGCGATGCCCTCGTCGCATCTGTGGCCGAGCAACGACGACAGCACCTGCATTTGTTGATCGCGCGCGCAACCGAAGAGGACGCACGGGTGCACCGCCGCATGCACAACCCTGAAAAACTCGCGCGTCACTACCTCGATGGCGGTGAGGCTGAGCGCGCCATCGAACAGCTGATCGGCGCCGGCCGCATTTCGTTGGCGGCGAGCGCGACGCAAAGCGCGGCACAGCGCGTCCGTGAGGCTCAGGAATTGTTGCAACGGGAGTTCGTCACTCGCAGCCAAGATTCGAATTTGGTCAGATGCGATCTCGAGCTCGTGCTGCTGCGCTTGGATGTGCTCGCCGCAGTGAACGAGCACAAGGAGTGCGTCGCGCTCGCCAAGCGTCGCCTGCCAAAGTTGCGCGGCACCGCTGATTCGCGCTTGGTGTGCGAAGCCTTGCTGCGCCTCGCAGCGAGCGAACGCGTGCTGGGCGATCTCGACGGCGCCCTCGAACACGTCGGTGAGGTG
>JAYTVG010000532.1:0-4852 GCA_043744135.1 Deltaproteobacteria bacterium
GGCACCACAAATCCTAACGCGAGCGTCGCCACCACGAACGGCACCAGCGCTTTGATCAACGCCTTACCAAACGCGTGGTCGTCGTCGCTCGCGCCGGGCTTTCGCACCAAAAACGCCACCGCCAACAGCGCCCCGACGATGCCAAACACCGCCCCCGACGCGCCCGCGGTGATGCGCGGCTGCACGACGACGCTGCTGGCGAAACCAAACACGCCTGACACCACATACACGAGGGCGGTGCGCGAGGCCCCGACGAGATCTTCCAGCGCGCCTCCCACCTGCAACAACACCCACATGTTGAGCGCGAGATGCCAGATACCGACGTGAACGAAGCACGCCGTCAGCAGTCGCCACACATCGCCCTGCCATACGAGACTTGCGTCGACGGCGCCGGCAGCGGTCAACTGCGCCGGCGTCGCCAACAACAGTGAGCCCCCTGACAGCACCATGGCGATAGCGACCAACACGTTGAGGCCCACCAGCGTGTACGTGGCCCAGCCAGCGCGGCTTTGGTCGTGGGAGCTATCAAAGTCGGCCATGGCGTGGTGTAGCAGGCCGCAGCGGCGCGGGCAAAACGCTTCGCGCGTTTGCGTACGCGGTGATTTCGCCCCACAGTCGGACGCGATGCTGTTGTCGCTCGCGGTCGCCATCTTCGTGTCCGTCGCGACACCCGCACCCGCGCCGACGGACTTGCCCGAAGGCGACATCGTGCAGGTCGACGGTGCATGGTTCGTCGTGCATGACGGCGCGCTGTACGCGATCGATGATCCCGTCGTCGCAAGCCAGCTCAGCGCGGACGCCGTCACGGTCACCGGTTCTTTCGTCGACGATGGTGCCCAGCGCGTCGGGCGCACCGACGTCGTCACGTCGAGCGACATCGCTGAGCTGCAGGCGCGCACGTTGGCGGATGTACTCGCCGCGCAAGCTGGCATCCAAGTGAGCTCAAGCCTCGGCCTGGGGCAGGAGGTACAGATGGACGGCATGGATGCGCGCCATGTGTTGGTGCTCGTCAACGGTCGACCTATCACCGGCCGTGTCAACAACCGCGTCGACGTTGGGCGCATCCCGATCGACGCTGCGGCCATCGATCGCATCGAGATCGTGCGTGGGCCGATGAGCGCGCTGTACGGCAGCGAAGCGCTAGGCGGCGTCATCAACATCATCACCAAAGAGGCCAGCATCGCCCGCGCGGCCGAGGTCGAAGCCGGTGCATCGCTGCTCGGCGGCGCGGTCGACACGACGTTAGGGTTGCATTTGCGAGGCGGCATCGCGCCGCTGCTTGGCCGCATCGACGTTAGCGGCGCCGATCTACCCGGCTACGACCGCGGCAGCACGCGCGGCAACAACCTGCCCGACGGCAAAGACGATGCACCGACGCGACGACAGCTCGGCTTTCACATGGACGGCGCGGTGCCGCTGTTTGACAACGCGACGTTGCGCAGCAGCATCGACTTCTCGCAAGCAATCGCGGCTTCGCGACTGTCAGCAGCCGTGCCGTTTTTCGATCGCGCGACCAACGCGGAGCTTTCAATGGCCGCGGGCATCGGCGCCGACCTGACGCCGCACACGACGCTCGACGTCGATGTATCGGTGACGCGCTATCGACACCTGTTTGAAAAGGTCCCGACTGGCGATGGCTTCGATGCGTTTTGTGGTGCGGCGGGTGCCCCGTTGTTGTCGCGTCCGTGCGCCAAAGATCCAGCGGCGCGCACGGTGGCGCTGCTCGACAGTACGCGCGTCGAAGCTCGCGTGAAACACGCGCTATGGGATCATCCAAACCTGCGCCTTGACGTCGGCACGCTCGATGCCGCCGTCGGCACTGTGTTGCTCGCGGAACAAGCGCGACGCAAAAACGGCGCAGGTGACGACACACTTCCTGGTGGCGGCGCTCGAGCGACCGCGTCGGTTTATCTCGAGCTGCTATGGCGCGCGACGTCGTGGTTAAGCGTTGAGCCCGGCGCGCGCCTCGACGCGTACACGCCGTCGCAAGCCGCGCAAAGCACGGCGTTAGGTCCAAAGCTCGCCGCGCGCGTCGACGTGCCACTGCCGCTGGGCTGGTCGGGGCTGTTTGTGCGCGCGTCGTACGGACGCGGCTTTCGCCTACCTGCGTTTGAGGAGCGCTACTTGCGCTTCGACCACTCTGAGCTTGGCTATATCGTGCAAGGTGAGCCGACGCTGCTGCCCGAGATCAACAACGGGATACGCGGCGAGGTCGGCTTCGGGCCTGCGGCTTGGCTCGATGTGGGCGCGGAGATCTACCTCAACTTGATCGACAACTTGATCGAACAACGCGTCGTCGGTCGCGACCCCAACGGCACGCCGGTGTTTTCCTACACGAACGCCGCACGCGCGTACACGTCCGGCGTCAACCTGCGTGCACGGGTGGGTACGCTTTGGGGTGCGTCGGTCGACGTCAGCTATCAATATCTCATCAATGCCGTCGACGCGTCGTTGTGCCCGCTCGACAACCCCTATTTTTGCCAGCAGCAAGCCGCGTCGTTGCCGCTGCGCCCGGTGCACAGCCTCGCAGCCACCGCCCACTACGCGGTGCGCGCCACCGACACCGCGCTGTTTGTCCGCAGCAACTACACGAGCGAGCGCGTCTTTGACGTCGACACCACCGCGCCCGCCACCATCGACATCAGCGCGGGCTTGCGCCAACCGCTGTTTGAACACGCTGAGTTGACGTTGGAGTTCGCCAATCTTCTCGATGGCTATGACGCGCGCTTTGGACCCAAGCCGGGCCGACATGTGTCTTTCCTTCTGCGGCTGTTTTGACATACCGACAGCTCACAGTTGGTGTGGGATGGGTGAACCATGGGACGCATTTTCGAGACTCGCAAACACACCATGTTCGCGCGCTGGAACAAGATGTCCAAGATGTTCACGCGCGTGAGCAAAGACATCGTGATGGCGGTGAAGTCCGGCGGCCCGAGTCCCGACATGAACCCCACGCTGCGCCGTCACATTCAAAATGCGCGCGCCGTCAACATGCCCAAAGACAAGATCGAACAAGCGATCAAGCGCGCGCAGGGAAAAGACACCGCCAACTATGAAGAGCTCATCTACGAGGGCTACGCGCCGCACGGGGTGCCGATTTTGGTGGTGACGGCGACGGACAACCCGACGCGCACGTTCACCAACGTACGTACGGTGTTTGGCAAAGCAGGCGGCAACTTAGGCAGCAGCGGCAGCGTCAGCTTCATGTTTAAAAAGATGGGCGTGTTTCGTTTGGCGCCCGAGGGACTCGACATCGAGGCGATGGAGCTCGAGCTCATCGATCACGGCTTGGAGGAGCTTGGCGAAGGCACCGGCGAAAAAGGCGAAAAGGAGATCGTGGTGCGTTGTGCGTTCGCCGATTTCGGCCAGCTGCAAACCGCGATTGAAGGTAAGGGACTGACACCGCTGTCGACGACGGCGGAGTACATCCCACAAACGCCGACCGAGCTCGCCGAAGACAAGGTGACCGAGGTCCTTAAGATGGTGGACGCGCTGGAGCAAGATGAAGACGTGCAGCAAGTGTTTCACAACATCGTGTAGCCCCGTGTACGCGCGGGCGTACGTGAAGTTGACCAGCGCAGGCCAAGGGGCCGACACTCACAAGCGTGACCAACGACAGCGACGCTGACGACACGCGCGACGCCGATGGCGACGCACCAGCGCAAAATACCGTGCTGGTCGCGCGCGAGTTCGCAGTCAGCGAAACGCAAACCTTCAACCAAGAAGACCACCGCCGCCTCACCGACGTGCTCGTGGATCGACCGCCCGCAAACGAGCCCTTGTCGGACGTCACTCGCGGCAGCCGAGGCGTCGCAAAATACAGCTTGTTTGAGCGCATCGGTCGCGGCGGGATGGGCGAAGTGTTCGAGGTTGAGGATCGCGAACTTCGCCGACGCGTCGCACTCAAGCGGCTGCGCAGTGACGCCTCCACTCCCCATGCGCGCTTGATGTTCACGCACGAGGCACGCATCACAGCCCAGCTCGAGCACCCCAACATCATCCCCGTGCATGAAGCGGGCGTGCTTGAAACGGGTGAGGCGTACTTCACCATGAAGCGTTTGCGCGGCGCGACGCTGCGACAGGTGTTGACGACGCTGCAAGCAGCGGATCACGAGCGACGCAACGCCGCGGCCGAGCTGGTGTCTGGTATGCGGTTGGGGATCATTTTTTTGGAGATCGTGCGCGCGGTCGGCTACGCGCACACGCGCAGCGTCGTGCACTGCGACTTAAAGCCCAGCAACATCTTGGTCGGTGAACAGGGCGAAGTCGTCGTCGCCGACTGGGGCCTGGCGCGCAGGGATACGCGCGCGCCGCTGTCCAGTGACGCACCGCCCGTGGAGTTTCCCAACGACAATGCGCGCCCGGCGGGGGTGGTGTCGGGCACCGTGCCGTATATGGCACCCGAGCAAGCAAGCGGGGCCATCGTCGACCGCCGCGCGGACGTGTACTCGCTCGGCGCCATTTTGTACGAGTTGCTGACGTTACAAACGGTCTACCCCGCGTTGTCGTTGGACGAGCTGCTGCGCCAGCTCGGCGGGGTCGTCGCACCACGCCGGCGCGCCCCTCATCGCGAGATCTCGGATGAGATTGAGGGGATCTGTCTGCGATGTTTGTCGGTGAGCGCGGACGAGCGCTACGACAGTGCGCTAGCGCTCGCGGTCGACATTGAAGCGTGGCTAACCGGTGCGCGTCGACGCCACCAAGCCGAGCTTGCGTTTACGCGCGGTCAGCGCTCAGAGGCGCAGCTGGAGATCATGCGCGCGCAAGCAACGCAGCTGCACAGTGCGCGCGAGCAACTCGAACAGCACATCAAACCCTACGACGACGCTGCGGCGAAAGCACCGTTGTGGGC
>JAYTVG010000533.1:0-4849 GCA_043744135.1 Deltaproteobacteria bacterium
TCGACAAGACCGGCACCGTCACCACCCCCACCCCTACGCTGCGCATCGCTTTGCAACCGGGTGCGCCACTTGACGCGTTGTTGCTCGCAGCGTCGTGCGCCGCCACCAGCGAGCACGTGTTGTCACGCGCGTTGGTCGCCCACGCGCGCGGTGCGGGGCTCGTGCCGCTCGCCGCCCACGACGTCGAAGCGCACCTGGGCGCGGGCGTGCAGGCGAAGGTCGGCCGACACCTCGTGCGGGTGGGCTCGTATGCGTTCGCGCAAGCGAGCGCAGCGGCAGCCGAGCAGACCTCGATGGACGCGCCTTTGTGGGTGGCGATAGACGACGCCATGGCGCTCGCGGTGGAGGTCGACGATACGCTACGCGCCGATGCGCTGCCGACGCTCAACGCCCTCAAAAACGCCGGTTACCAACTCAGCATGCTCAGCGGCGACAAGCACGCTCGCGTCGCACGGGTCGCGCAACAGCTCGGCATCACCGCGTTTGAAGGTGGGCTGTTGCCCGCGCAAAAGCTCGCAGCGATCGACGCGATGCGGGCTGCCGGCCGCGTGGTGGCGATGGTGGGCGACGGTGTCAACGACGCGCCCGCCCTCGCGCACGCCGACTTGGGCATCGCGCTGTCGACGTCGAGCTTGATGGCGCAAACGGCGTCATCGCTGCAACTCAGCGACGTTGCGCTCGCGGCGGCGGACGCTGTCGTGCTCGGGCGCGGCTTAGCGGCAGTGACGGACGCGTTGCGTTTGGCGCGCGCCGCTGTGCGCATCATGCGGCAAAATTTGTTTTGGGCGTTCGCGTACAACGTTGTCGCGATTGCGCTGGCCGCGGGGGTGTTCTTTCCTGCGTTTGGCTTCGCACTATCCCCCCTTTGGGCCGGTGCCGCGATGGCAGCGTCGTCGTTGAGCGTCGTCAGCAACAGCATGCGGTTGATGCGCGCCGGGCAAAGTACACTTTAAGCCATCAACAACGCATGCGCGAGCACCCCATGCGCTTTTTGCTTCACGCGGCAAGCACGCGACACGTGCATGCGCTTGTGTTTCGCGACGCGTTGGAGTTGCTCACCGCCGAGGTCAACGCGCGTGACGAGCGCGTGGGCGAGCGGACCGAGTTCGCGCTCGACGAGCGTGCAGAGTCTGTCGACTTGTTGCGCACGGTGTTTGTCGGCGAGGCGGCTTTCCGGGTCGTGCGCGTCGGTGAGCCACTGCATCTCGAACTTGTCTTCGCCGACAAACCGCGAGCCGCGCCGCACCTGCGCGGCGGCCATCCAGCGAATGCGTTTGCGCGTGAAGGTGACAAACGACGCCACTGCGGGTTGCCAGCGCGCGAGATCGGTTTGCCACAGCACCAACAAGACGTCGTGCTGCAGGTCCGCCCAATCGCTCGGCGACACTGCGAAAAATCCCGGCTCACGCGCGAGGTGCGCGAGCGCTGCGTCGATGTGCGCGGACAACGCGACCAAAAACGGCTCGACCGTCGCTGCGTCGCCGGCACGTGCTTGCAGCGCGAGGGAGTCCAAGGTGGCGGTGGCGGCATTTTTTTTAACGAGGGTGTACATAGGGCTCCAGACGAAGGGCTCATAAGTAGCGTTAAACCCGTCATTTTCTGACGGATGTATGACGCTAAGTTGTTGAATTAAAAGGAGAGTCGCGTTGAATTGCTTGGCATCAGATCTGCTGCGCGCTAACGCGGGGCATGCGCATCGTGTCGTGGAACGTGAACGGCTTTCGATCGGTGATGACCAAGGGTTTTTCGCGCTGGTTGAAGGCCACCGCGCCCGACATCGTGGGACTGCAGGAGGTGCGCGCGACACCTGCCCAACTGGGCGACGCGCTCGCCAAACTCAAAGGCTATACGAGCCACATCAGTGCGGCCGAACGCTTGGGCTACAGCGGCGTGGGGGTGCTGTCTCGGCAACCACCCGACACCGTCACGACGACGTTGAGCGTGCCCGAGTACGACGTCGAGGGCCGCGTCATCATCGCGCGCTTCGGCAAGTTGACTGTGGTGAGCGTGTACGTGCCCAATGGCAACGGCAAGGCGCGCGACAACAGCCGCATCCCGTTTAAGCTCGCGTTTCAATCGCGGCTGTTTGACTTGCTTGAACCTGCGCGTGCGCGCGGCGAGCGTATTTTGGTGATGGGCGATATCAACACAGCGCGCACGGAGCTCGACTTGGCGCGGCCCAAAACCAACGCGAAGACCTCGGGCTTCACGATGCCAGAGCGCGACGCGTTGACGGCGGTGTTGGCGCGCGGCTGGGTCGACACCTTGCGCGTCTTTGAACCCGGGCCAGACCACTATTCGTGGTGGTCGGCGCGCTTTGGCGTGCGCGAAAAGAACATCGGTTGGCGCATCGACTTGGTGCTCGCCAGTGCCGCTGCCATGCCGTTTGTGAAGTCGGCGTTTATCGAAACCACGGTGAAGGGCTCGGACCACGCGCCAGTGGGCGTGATCGTCGACGACGCGATCGTTGCGTGAAGCAAGCATGCGGGTTGCTTCGGCGCGAGCGAACCGCAGTTGTGCCTGATCGATTTGCGGCGTGCTTTGGGGTTGTCGCGCCGCTCAATGCAATCGCGAGCGGCGCCGGCGCAACCGCACCACCGCGACGACCGCACACGACACGGCATAGCTCACGGCTGCCACGGTGCTCACGCGCGCGCCGAGCACCACCAGCGCGGGGCGATACCGCAGCCGCACGTGGTGCGACCCCGCATCAAGCGGCAGGGCGACGAACGCGAGATCCGCCGCCAAGATCGGCACCTCGCGTGCGCCATCGTCCGTCGCCACCAGGTCACGCGAGTATGCGTCTGTGACGACGACGACGGCGCTGTTGTGTAGCGTCACGTCGAGGGTGAGGGTGTCTGAGTCGACACGCGTGACCGCGACTGGTGCGTTGTCGTCGGCGCCACCGTCAGCCAGCGCGACGTCATGTTCCACCACGACGTCGCGCGCTGGAGCAAACGTCGCCAATGCGATCGCAAGGGCGGCGCCGTCCGCATCGTTCACGACCGTCACGTGGGGCGCCACAAACGCGTGCGGCAATGCATCGTCGCGCGTCACCATGCCCTCGGCTGACAGCACGTGCTGCACGCGCGCCAAGCTGAGCAAGGGCCCGGTCGCGTCCGCGCAGCGTCGCGGCATCGCGATGCTGATGAAGCGCTGCATGCGGGCCGAGTTGGCGGGGTCGTAGCCGTACGCGTTAAACAGACCCGCGCGCATGGCGCTGTTGCCGAAGTTGGTGGCGCAATAGCGCTGCTCGGTGAGCGCACCGTCGCGTGGCAGTTCATCAAAGCCGCGCGGCACGGCGCGCGTGGGCACGAATTGCTGCTGCACCACCAGGGCGTGCGCTGCCACGTCGAGCACGCAGACCGTGATGACGATGCGCTTGGACCACAATGTCGGTGCGCGCACCAACGTGGCGAGCGCGAGTGCTGCGCACACGGCTGCGGACTGTCGCAGACCCGCCGCTAAATTCGTGCACGCTTGTGGCAAAAATACCGATGCGTCGTTGATGGGAGCGCGCAGCGTAGCGCCGCTGGCCTCGGCGTGGTGCACCAGCCACCACACGGCATCGGCGCCGCTGCCGACAGCACACAGCACCGACGCGACGGCGAGCAACGCGGCACACGCAGCCGACGCGATGCCGAAGCCTCGACGGCGTGCGTCGGCGGTGACGTCGTCACAAAAGAGCGCGTCGAGCGCGCAGGTGGCACACCAAACGATGACGAACACCGCAACCATCCACAGTCGATTGGGCGCGCGCACCATCGACAGCGGCGGCACAGCCTTCACCAGCCACGTCAACAACGGCGTCGTGGTAGCCATGCTGGTGGCGACGGCGAGTGCTGTGACGGCGCACAGCGCCAGCAGCGGACGTTGTCGCGCATGCACGGCGTGCCCGACCCCGAAGGCCGCGAGCGCCAATGTGCCGGTGCCGACAAACGCGACGTTTTCCCACCACAACCACTGACCCCAGTACGCGACCGCCTGCCCGGGTGCACCTAACGCAGTGGGCGACAACAACGTCAGCAGGTTTTCTGGCGTGAACGAAAACGACGTCGCGAAGTGCACTGCAGCGTCGGTGCCTGCGTGCTCGCGCACCGACTCGCTGAGCGCCGCCGCACCCGCACCCACGGCGACTGCCGCGATGCATGCCGCCCACGCGATCGCCGCCACCGCCACGATGGCGCGCGCGCGCAGCGTCGGTGCATGGCGCACGCCGAAGCCGACGACGCCGAGGTACACGACGCAGCACAACGCGGTCGTTTGCGGATGACCGCTGAGCCCTTGTGCTGCGGTGATACCCACCAACGTCAGGCCCAGTGTCAGCACCGACGCTTCAGCCGCGCACAGCCGGCGCGCGCACAACACGCCGTACGGAAACCACGCGAAGCAGTCGATGATGGTGACGTGGCCAGCGACGATGCGCGCCCCAAACGGCATGCCAAAGCCAAGCGCGACTGCAGCCAAGACGCACGCGCCCGTCGAGCGGCGCGCCTCGACCCACAGCGCGTAAACGCCGAGCATGAACAGCAACGTATGCAGCGCGACATCGACATTGATGCCGCGGCCCGCCCCAAACAATTCTTGCGCTGCGCGCGCGGGTGCGTACAGCGCGGACGTCGCTGTGGAGCCCAAAAACGGCGTACCCGACAACACGTGCGGGTTGTACAGCGGCAACCAATTGTGCAGCGCGCGTTGCGCCAGCGTGAACTGCGCCCAGTCATAGTAAGCGAGCGCGATGTCGCCGCTTGAGTGCGACAGCACCTCGCCTTGCGGCCACAACAACAACCGCGCGAACATCACCATCCACAGCGCGACGACGACACCGACGCCGAGCGCGTGACGGCGC
>JAYTVG010000534.1:0-4849 GCA_043744135.1 Deltaproteobacteria bacterium
GACGA
Organism: Deltaproteobacteria bacterium; assembly: GCA_043744135.1. Taxonomy (GTDB): domain Bacteria; phylum Myxococcota; class UBA727; order UBA727; family VGSZ01; genus JAYTVG01. The sequence goes on from JAYTVG010000534.1 coordinate 6, forward strand.
TGTGGCCGTTAAGGCCAGCGACCGCGCAGACCCGCGCAGGCTGGCCGACGCCGCGTGGTCAAGCCCCGGGCGCTTGGCGCGCTACGCATTGCGCGTCAGCGTCATCGAACAGTGCCCGTTTCACTGCCCGTATTGTTTGCCCGGCAGCGTCACCCCGCCGACGCAGCGCGCGCGCTGGTTGTCGGCCGAGGAACATGCGCGGCTGGCGCCGCTGCTGGCATCGCGCGGCGTGTACAAGGTGCGCTTCACCGGTGGCGAACCGCTGGTGCGTCGTGACCTCGCGGCGCTGATCGATGCATGGCGGACCCGAGCACCGCACCTCAAGCGCGCGCTCACCACCAACGCGCAGCTGTGGTCGCGCGACGTCGACGCGCTGGTTGCCAGCGGGCTGCAGCAGCTCACCGTGCACATCGACACGCTCGACGCCGACCGCTACCGCGTGTTGATGGGCGCTGCGGACCCCAGCGACATCGTCGCTGCGGCGCTGGACGCGCGCGCGCGCGGGTTGACGGTGAAGCTCAACGTCGTGGTGCAGCTTGGCAAAAACGACGACGAGCTCGCGGACTTCTTGGCGCTGTCCGCGCGCACACAACTGCACGTGCGTTTCATCGAGCAGATGAACACCGGCAGCGCGGCGGCGTACACGCGAGCAACATTCGTGTCAGGCGCCGATATCGCGGCACGCGTTGGCGGCATGCCGATCGCCCGCGAACACCCGAGCGATCCTGCGGCGTTGTACGTCGACGCGCGCGGCGTCCGCTTTGGCGTCATCGCGTCAGACACCGAGCCGTTTTGCGCGGCGTGCGATCGCTTGCGCCTGACTGCGGACGGCAGTTTACGCGGCTGCTTGTACCAAGCGGGTGGTGTGCAACTGGGCGCCGCACTCAAAGCGGGCGCATCGGCCGACGCGCTCGGCGCTTTGGTAGACGACGCGCTCGGCGCCAAGCGTTCGCACCACCCGTCGTCGCCGCTGGCTGCGCACGCGCCGTTTTCAATGGCCGACGTCGGCGGCTAACGACTACACAACGAGCGCGTCGGTGATGGCGAGCGCCACATCAAACGCCGCCACCGCCTCGTCCATCTCAGCTTCGGTGATGATGAGCGGGGGTGCGATGACAAAGTGGCTCATCCAGCCGACGCAGTACACGCCTTGCTCCATCAACGCGGCCGTCACCCGATCGACCACCATGGGCTTGCGCGCGTATTTGTCGTGGAAGGTGCCAAACGGTTCGCGCGTTGTGCGGTTCTTCACGACCTCGATGGCCCAAAACATGCCGAGCCCGCGCACGTCGCCGACGCTGGGGTGGCGGTCCTTGAGTTTTTTAAGCTTCTCGCCAAAGCCTGCGCCCACCGTGCGTGCGCGGTTGATCAAATCCAAGCGCTGGTATTCGCCGATGGCGGCAATGGCGGGCGCGAGCGTGAGCGGATGGCTTTCGTAGGTGTGGCCGTGCGCGAACCAACCGTCCTCGAAAAAGTTCGCGATTTCGCGCGAGGTGCCGACCACACCGAGCGGCGCCATCGCCGACGTCACGCCCTTGGCCGTCACCAAGATGTCGGGCACCACACCCCAGTTGTCGACTGCGAACCACTGCCCGGTGCGCCCCCACGCGGCCATCACCTCGTCAGCGATGAGCAACACGCCGTGCTTTTTTGTGAGCGCACGCAGGCGCGGCAAGTAGTCGTCAGGCGGGACCAGCACGCCGTTTGTGCCCACCACCGGCTCGATGATCATCGCGGCCACGTTGGCTTCGTTGTTGAGCACATACTCGATGTACTCAAGCGTGGCGGAGGCGTTTTCAAATGCACCCGGCCGGTACGGGTTACACTCGGGCACGTGGATGACGCCGTCGACGACGCTTTGGATGCCTTCGGCGAACCAGCGCCGGTAGTCGCCGGTCAGCGCTGCGCTCGTGGCTGTGGAGCCGTGGTAGCCGTTATAGCGCGCCAAGATTTTGTGCTTGCCCGTCACCATGCGCGCCATCTTGATCGCGCACTCGTTCGCCTCGGTGCCCGAGGTTGCAAAGAAAAACTTCTCGATGCCCTTGGGCACCACATCGAGCAGCTTCATCGCCAACTGCGCGCGCACTTCGGTGGCAAAACCCGGCGCCACAAACGCCAGCGTTTTGGCCTGCACGCAGATGGCCTCCACGACCGCGGCGTTTTGGTGCCCCAAGTTGCTGCACATCAGCTGCGCGGACAGATCCAAGTAGCGCTTGCCAGCCCCGTCAAAAAAGCACGAGCCTTCTGCGCGCGCGACATGCAACGGCTTCCAGCCCTTTTGCGGGCGCCAGGTGCCGTAGGTGTGCTTGGCGACGATTTCGGAGACGTTCATGTGGACCTCGGTGCGAGCGGCGCTGTTGTGTCTGCCATTGCCGCAGCGCGATGTGAACGGGGTCACACGCGCACTGCGCAACGCAACATCACGGACGTTTGACCGATACCTGTCGTGCAACATCCGACCTTTCGTTACCCAGGAGGCAACCGTGGCCATTCCATCGTTTGATACCCGCAGCTTCAACCCCGCCGAAAAGAAGATCTACGCCGCGGCTGTGAAAGACGCGGTCGCGGTCATCAAAGGCGCTGACGCCAACAAAGACGGCACCTTGGATGTGGCTGACTTGGCCGCGCTGCGCGCAACGTTTACCGCCAAGCAAGACGCGTTTCAGCGCCAAAACGGCGGCCCGGTGCGCGACATCAACGAGGCCCTGGGCATGACGCTGCCCGACGATCTGAAGACCGTCACGGTGGTGTACCAGGGCGTGCAGAACTTCTTGGAAGACCGGCGCAACGTCGACACGATCTCTGTCAAAGACGCCACCGCGCAAGTCAAAAAGACCTACGCGTACTACCTCGGTTCCGTGAAATCGCCGGCCGCGGGCGACGACGGCACCATGGGCGTGATGTTCGCGGCGATGTTGCTGCCGAGCTCTGCCGCAGCGCTCATCGCACAGCGGATCGCGGCGCAGCCGTAGGGGTGCGTAGGGTTGCGTAGGGTCATCGTGACCCGCGCGCTTGTTGATACAGCTTGCGTGCGTGGTGTCGGCTCCGCGCCACCCGCACGCGATCGTCCGCTCACTGTCGTGTCACACGTTAACGCGCGCACCCGCTACGACTTGTCGCCGAGCACGCCAGCGCGGTCGCGCGCCGCCAAAACGAGCGCGCCACGGTAGGCAGACTTCTCCACTTCCTCCATCGTCCGAGGTCGCTGGGGCGTTCGCGCAGCGCCGGCAACCGCAACGCAATCGCGTACAGCCGGTTGAGCCACTGCGATGGTAACCGGTGAGGCCCGGCACGAAGCGCGATCTTTCCGCGGCGTTGCGCGCTTGAATTCCTCGATCGACAGATGTCGATCCGCCTGATCTCTACTGGTCGGTGGACGAAGCGACGCGCAACCGCATCACCGAGCTCGAGGGGGTTCGCGCGCACGTTCACGGGACGTGGCAAACGTTGGGGGGATGTGAACTTTCTCCCCGGCGCTATCGTCGCGTCGCTGTTGATCGTGTTGGGGTGGATTGCGTTCATAGTGTCGGGCAGCATCGCCACCATCTGGCCGATGTTCGGCATCCATCTGGCCGATGTTCGGCATCGCTAACCAGTTGCTGGCAGCGTGGCGTTGGCAGTGGCCACGACGTTGTTGCTGCGTGAGGCGAAGCTGATGCGCCACGTGCTGGTGATACTCTTGCCTCTGACGTTCGTGGGAACCACCACGCTCACTGCGAGTGCCACGGGGGTGGTGGAGATCTACTGGCCCGCAAACCATGGGCACCGTATGCACAGCCTTGACCTTGACGTTGATGACCTGCGTGGTGGTGATTTGGGCGTGAGCGTGCAGGCGTTGGTGAAACGTGGAGAACGGCAACCGGTCCATGCGTAACTGGGGTCTGACGCCCCCACACAAGCCATCGCATCCGTGACGGCGCCACGTTGGAGCTGTTGAAGATCTGCGCTGTGATCGCTCATGCTGTCTTCAATGAAGTCACACGACCAAACCGTCCCACCGCTTGCGTTGTCGCGCCGTAGATTGAACAATTCGCAGATGCAATCACAACGTGGGTTCTCGTTACTGGAAATGATGGTGGTGACGGCGACGCTGGGGGTGTTGGCCGCAGCGGCAGTCCCTGATTTGGTTCCGCTGTTGCGTCGTTCAGAACTGCACGCCGCCACCGCCACTGCTGTCAATACACTGGACCGTGCGCGGCTGGAGGCGCAGGCCCGTGGAACAACGGTTGTGGTGACATTGGAGGCTGGGAGCGGACCTGTAGCTCTCGTGACGCGCACGGGATCCACGGCGACCAGCGCCGCCACCCCAATCCTCTCGCGGGTCTTGCTCCCCCCATCCGTCGCAGGCGCAGTGGAGTCCGCGCTGGGAGCGATGGTGGCGTTTGGTGCGGATGGTCGGGTGGTGTCAAACCGGGGCGCCCGCTTGGTGTTTGCCAGCAGCAGCAGTGGTCTGTTCAGCGTGGTGGGCGCCGCACCGGGCGGATTTTTGTGCTCGTACGCAACGGATGTGAAGCCCTTGCAAGGACGCTACGACAGCGCCTGCTTTGATGCGTTGGCCTCCACCAACGAAGCAACCTCGACGCACACCACACCAGCACCCTCACTGGCGCAAGCCCCTGTGGTGGTGGCGGTCGCAGGGCCGCTGGTGTTTCCTGAACCCGGCGCGGGTGCGGATGTGGATTTCGGGGATGACAAACCGATCAAACCCAAACCCAAAAAACCCGACGAGGACTCAAACGAAGATGGCGACAAACCACCGGCGCCTCCTGCAACGCAACAAGACCCCACGGCGCCCACTGGATCCGAACAAACGGCCGAAGACGGCGACGACGCTGATCCCACGC
>JAYTVG010000535.1:0-1529 GCA_043744135.1 Deltaproteobacteria bacterium
GTCGACGGCGCCGTAGGCACGGTGCTGTACAAACAAACCTTAGCGATCGCCCTACAAGGCGTTGAAGTGGGCAAGGTCGTGGCTCGCGATGTGCAAACCAAAGACGGCATCGAAATCACCCGCGACGCGACGCTGCAGCTGGCGCGCGGCACCACGCAAAACCGCATCAGCACGACGACGCGCGTCAAGCTCACCCGCGACTTCAAGCCCATCAGCTTCACGTACACGCGCACGGACGCGAGTGGCACGATGACGCTCGAGGGAAAGGTTGAAAACGGTACATTGGTGCTCGCTGGATCGCCGTCGTCGTCGCAACCGTTTCCGTCGAACGCCACGTTCGCGCTCGGCCTTGAGCACGAGACGCGTCGCAATTTGAAGGATGGTTTACATGTGGAGCGCACGGTGGTGTTGGAGGAAATGGCTGCGCTGAGCCCGATGACCGTTGATGTCAAAAAGCACGGCGATGGCTTCACCATCACGTCGTCATTTCAGGGGCTCGTGACGCAAGAGGAAGTGGATCAAGCCGGCAACACCATCGTGGCCCGAACGCCCGGGGTGGGCATCGTGGCGTATCCGCCTGGCCACGCGCCGCCAGACCTGATGAAGGGCAACGCCGATTTGTTGAGCGTGTCGACGTGGAAAGTGCAGCCCGTGCACATGCCCGCCACCAGCGTGACCTACCGCATCACGGTCAAAGACGCCGCGCAGTTTCAAATTCCCGAGGATGCGCGCCAAAAGATCACCAAGCGCGCAGCGGAAGCCATCGAGGTGACCGTGAAGGCGGGCCCGACGTTTACCGGGGCGCTGTCGGCCGAGCGCCGCACCAAGGCGCTTTCCAGCACGCCGTACGAGGCGGTCACGGACCCAGCCATTGTCAAGGCTGCGGCCGACGCCACCAAAAGCGCCAAAGACAAGCGTGACGAGGTCGAGCTGCTGACGCACTTCGTGTACAGCTACGTCGAAAAAAAGGGCCTCGATCGTGGCTACGCGCCGGCGACCGCCACGCTGCAGTCAAAGGCGGGCGACTGTACCGAGCACAGCGTGTTGTTGTCGGCGTTGTTGCGTGCGCGTGGAATTCCCACGCGCCTCGTCGACGGTGTCGTCGTCGATCAAGATCGCGCGGGCTATCACGAGTGGGTCGAAGCCTATTTGGACGGCACCGGTTTTGTCCCTGCTGACCCGACGTTTGGCCAGTTTCCCGCCGGGCCCGAGCGCCTCAAGCTCGCTGAAGGATCAACGTCGCCAGACGAACACCTGCAGCTGTCGCTCGCCGCTGCACGCTTGCTGGGGCAAAAGGTCACGCTTGAGGTTGTGGCCTCGCAATAGGGCGACAACGGGAGCAGATCGTGGCCACACCCAGCAACCCGCGCGACGGCGCAAGCTCTGGCGCGGACACCCAACAGCAGTTGCTGCACGCAATCGACATGCTTGAGCGCGTCGTGTCTGACCGCGCGTTGTTGGCGAGCGTCGACGCTGCGACCCGCGAGCGCTTGCAGCGTGCGGCCGGTGCCATCGCGCGCCCCGAGCTC
>JAYTVG010000536.1:0-4836 GCA_043744135.1 Deltaproteobacteria bacterium
GGCCGCGACGGTGGTGGTGCCGGCGGCGATCGCCACTTCGATATCTTTGACACCGGCGCGGCTGCAGCTCGCGTCGCCATCAAAAGTCCACGTGAGGTTGACGGTTGCGCCGTCGGGACCGACCACTGCTTTGAGGTCAACCACGCCCTCGTCGGCGGTGGCGCCGGCAGCCACGTCGATGTTCTCGGTGCCCTGCCAGGCAAGTCGTCCCGCGGCGTCGAGCAGCACGTCGTAGCGTCCCGCGGGCACATCCACAACCACGACGTTGCCCGCCTCGCACGGTGCGCTAACGCCGGCGGAGTCTTTGTTGTTGCGCAACTGCACGCTGACCGTTTGCACGCCCACCGCAGCGCAGCGTTGCTCGCCGTCAAAGCTCCAGCCGACGCGCACATCACCGAGGTCGCCGCCGCCGATGGGCACGATGCACGCGCTGGTGGCAAATACGAGTGCAGACACCGCGACAAGGCGCGAGGACACGACAATCATGGGGACTCCGAGGGTGCTGCTGGATCGCCGGCGTCATCATCTGGCGCAGCGTCTGCGGGTTGTGGGGCTGCGGGCCGACGGCGTTTCGGTGGCGGCGGGGTGTCGAGATTGAGGGGCTGGTTGACAGGTGGTGCGGCGAGCTCGGGCGGCACCGTCGCTTCGTCGCCGGGGTCGAGCGGTTCGGGTGCAGCTGTGGGCGGCTGTTGCGGTGGCGGCGCCGAGCCGATGCCCGTGGTGCCGACGGCGCGCCCCAGCCGCGCGTCGGTGCCGCGTGGGCGGCCACCGAGATGCCAGATGTTGTAAGTTGACGTGATGCTGAGCGTCACGTTGGCGTCGACCTGGGCGCGCGGCGCTTGATACAAAACTGCCGGCAACAGCCGCGATTGCGCTTGAGCGCTGATCTGCAGCGCAGCGCCATCGACGAAGGCCCAAGCGATCGACGCACTTGCGCCACCGCCCGCCTGCGCTTCAGTCTGTGGCGCAAAGGTCGCCAGCGGTGTCGCCGCGACCATCGCTGCACGCACGCTGAAATCGCGCGCGAACACGACGCCGACGCCAGCTTGCGCGCTGAGGCGATCTTCCACCAAGGCGCCCAGCGCATCAGACGTTGGGGTGACGCCAGCGAGCGCGTCGAACTCCAGCGCGAAACCCGCCGAAAAGGTGCGCGTCGTGGACAGACGCGCATCCAGCAGCGGCATCACCAGCCACAGCTGACCTCTGTGATCGCCCGCATCACCGATGCCCTGATAGCCACCCGCGCGCAGCTCAAGTGCCGCGCCGCGCCACAGCTGTCGACGATAGCCGAGCGCGAGCAGGGCGCCCACCGCGCGCGCGTCAGCTGCAGTGCCGTCGTTTGCAAGCACCGCCAGCGTCGCCTGCGCGTCGAAAAAGGCGGCGTCGGTGCGGCGCCACGCATAGTCGACGTGAACCCCGGTCGCCGCGTTTTGGGCGGGGCGTAGCGTGGTGCTGCCACGACGCGAAAACGGCGAACCGGTCGCCGCCGCCCGCGCGATGACGTCGACGCGCGCGAGGCGCGACACCTGCGTGACCAGCGCCACATCAGCCACCACGTTGCCATACGACAGCGCCTGGTTTTGATCGACGACGCCAAGCGAGTTGAACAGCTGTTGTTGCGCCGTGCCGGCGTCAAGGTCGCCCACTGCGAGTGTGGCGCGCCCTCGCAACAACGCGCGCGGCGTCAGCACCCACTGAGCCCCAAGCGCAGCGGTGTGCAGCACCAACACTAGATCCTGCGACGGCACCACCAACAGCAGCTGCGGGCTGTAGCTCGCGTCGATGGCACTGCCCTCGCGCTCGAATGCGATGCGCAGGGCGGGCCGCAGCCCCAACGTGAACACGGTGCTGCCGCTGGAAGCACCCTTGCGACTTGTGGCGGTGGGCGGCGCTGCCACCGCCGCGGTCCGGCCATCGACGCTGACGCTGCCGTCGACCACACCGCCGAGCGCAATCCACAGCGCACACTGCGCGATCGCGAGATTCACGCCGACGGCTTTTGCGGCGTCGATCCGTCTGCTGACGCTTCGAGATTTGGCGGCGGCGTGGCAACCGGCGGCGCGCTTTGTGGCGCAGCGGTCGACGCCTGTGCAGGATGCGTCGCTGCATGCGCTTTGGCGCGCTGTTCGCGCGACAACGGCGTTCCTTGCATCTTTACAATCACGCGAGAGACCAACACACCGAGTTCGTACAAGACCATCAGCGGGCCCGCGAGCAACAACTGCGACACGGCGTCTGGCGTCGGCGTCAGCACCGCACCGATGATGAGAGCCAAGACCACCACGTAGCTGCGGTATTTGCCGAGCGACGCTGGATCGATGATGCCCGCGATCGACAAGATGACGAGGACGACCGGGGTTTCAAACACGACGCCAAACGCGATCAGCATCCGCAGCGTGAACGCGAAGTGCTCTTTGATGGAGGGCATCATCGCGATGTCTTTGGGCAGGCTCTCTAAAAAAAACCGAAACATCGTCGGGAACACTGCGAAGTAACAAAACGCGCCGCCTGCCACGAAAAAAAACGCGCCTGCCCAGACAAACCAACCGACATATTTCTTTTCGTGGTCGTATAGGCCGGGCGCAATGAACAACCAGATTTGGTAAAGCACCCACGGACTGCCGACGAACAGCGCCGCCACCAGCGCCGCTTGCATCTGGCACATGATGTATTCCGCGGGCGAGATCACCACGAAGTGCGCATCGCCACCGCGGGTCTCACGCAGCAGCTTTTCCATCGGTTCGCGCAACACCGTCAGCAGCTGATTTGAAAACGCAAAGCCCAACACGGTGATGATGCCGATGCCGATGACAGCGTAGCCGAGACGCTTGCGCAGCTCTCCCAAGTGCTCGAGCAACGAGTACTCACGCTCATCCATGATCGTTTCCTGGCGGCGCTGCGTCACCGACGAACGGGGCTGCTGCTTCGTGCTCGGTCGTGTCGCGCGACAGTGACCCCGCGGCAGCAACGACGGTGAGCGCAGCAGTTGCTTCGCTGCCGGTGATGTGTGGTGGCACCTCGCTCGCCGCGTCCGGGATGCCGGCGCTGGGTTTTACCGCGGGTGCGGCGGCATCTTTGGCGAGCGCGCGGGCCAGCCGCGGCGTGGGAGGGTCATCGATCGCGAGGCTGACTTGCGTGCGCAAGTCGTCTGAGGCGGCGCGCAGATCGCGGACCACCTTCGAAATTTGCTTGGCGATCTCGGGGAGCTTTTGCGGTCCGAAGACCAAAAGCGCCACGCCGAGAATCACCACCATCTCGGTCATCCCAATGCCAAACACATAGCCTCCGACTCGCGCTGCGTTTCGCCACATGCTCGCGGCGTTCGACAACGTCAAAAGAAGCTACGCTCGCGTCGTCGCGTGCGCAACCTCACGTTTGCGCAGCGAACTACCCGAGTGCGCGCTTAAGCACCTGGATCTGTCGAAACTGGCTTGAGCGCATGTGCTCAATCGTCGCGAGCAGCTGCTCGCTGCCGCGCGCTTGTTCGGATTGCGCTTGATGCAGCTGGCGCACCATGTCGCTGATGCGGTCGATGGCGGCGGCGATTTGCTTTGACCCCTTGCTCTGCTCTTGGCTTGAGAGCTCGACGTGGGTCGAGAGCGTTTTCATGCGCTCGGTGTTGCGCATGATCTGCTCGCTGCCGCGCGCCTGCTCGGCAGTGGCCGCAGCAACCTGCTGCACGGTGCGCGCGATGCGATCGACCGACTCCGCTACCATCTTTGAACCTTTCGATTGCTCGACGGTCGCCATCGCGATCGAACGCACCATCTCTGTGGACTTGCCCGCCGACATGACGATTTCGCTGAGCGCGCCCTCGGCAGCCTTGGACAGCTGCACGCCAGCGTCGACGGAGCGCTCGCCACGCGCGATGGCGGCGATGGCGTTGCGTGACTCTTCTTGAACCGAGCGGATCAGTTCCGCTATCTCCTTGGTGGATGCACCGGTGCGCTCAGCGAGATCTTTAATCTCGTCAGCGACGACCGCGAAACCGCGCCCTTGCTCGCCTGCTTGGGCGGCGATGATCGCCGCGTTGAGCGCCAGCAGGTTCGTTTGCTCGGCGACGTCGTCGATGACGTTGAGGATGTTGCCGATGGCCGCGATGCGCTCACCCAACTGGCGAATGACGTTGCCTGCTACCCGCGACGAATCGCGGATCTCGTCGATGCCAAACAGCGTGCGTTTGACCGCATCGGAGCCGCGCTCGGCATCGCGAATCACGTCTTCCGACAAGCGAGCTGTGGCGGTGGCGTTTTCCTCCACGTGGTTGATGGAGGCCTCCATCTGGTTCATCGACGCCGAGGTCATCTCAGCCGCCAGCGACAGGTCCTCGATGTTTTTTGCCACTTCCTTGATCGAGTAGATCATCTCTTCGATCGAGGCTGCGGTCTCTTCGATAGCGCCGGCGAGCTCCTGGATGTTTTCCGCCATCTCATCGTTGATGGCGCTCATCTCTAAGATCGAACTGCCCGATTCCTCCGCCGACGAAGCCAACGAATCAACGTTTGCCGCGATGGTGCGGACGGTCGCGGCCAACACTGCCATCGAGCTCGACGTTTCATCGAGGGATTGGCCCTGTTGCGTGGCGTGCCGCTGCGCATCGGCGACCAGCTCTAGCACTGGCTCCGCGTCAGCCGCGCGCACGGGTAGCGCCTCGTTTTTGACCAGCCCGTGCGCTTCGAGCTCATCGGTCTGCAGGCGAGCGTTGATGTGGCGGGCGACCGCGCCGTACGCGCCGGGCAAAGCTGCGGGAAGGCGCGCCGACGGCACGTCCCGTAAGTACTCAGCCCACTGCGCGAGCACTTCTGCGGGGCCCGCGGCTTCGTTGAGCATCCACCA
>JAYTVG010000537.1:0-17877 GCA_043744135.1 Deltaproteobacteria bacterium
GCATCAACCCGCTCGTGTACCTGACCGACGTCCTGACGCGCATCGGCGATCATCCTGCAAACAAGCTCGACGAGCTCTTGCAGGGCCGTGGGCCGCCACTCAGGCTTGACGCAAGACGCCGTCGCCCGGACGGCTACCTCGTAACGTGCGCGGGCGAAGTCGTGCCGCCCGGCTGCACCACCGTGGAAAACGAAAAAATAAGCAATAGCGCCAACTCAATCGAGCGCTACCCGTTGTAGCTCCAACACATGCATCGTCGTCAAAACCGCCCCTCGCAAGCACAAAAAAGCGGACCAGCTGACACCCTTCGCGGGTCGTAGGGCGGAGCCCTACACAACCCTGCGACGACGTCGCAAACAAAAAAAACCGCTGCGCCGGCGCGCGAAAAAAGCCACAACCCCGCGACGACGTCGCAAAGCAAAAAACCGCAACGCAGGCGAGCGAAGCAAAACAAAAAATCGCTACGCAGGCGCGCGAAACAAACCAAAAAACCGCCGCGCCGGCGCGCGAAAAAAGCCCAGCAACAGCAGCAGCGCCACCGCACCCGGCCAGTGCGCGCCACGGTGCGTGGCCGTCGATGTGCACGTGACATCGGATGCACCTTTGGCGCACACGGGCTTGCCGTCGCTGCTGGCTTGGCACGACCAGCCGTCGCCGCAAAAATCGGCCGTTTCGCCCTCGCAGTTGTCAGCGCGGCACAGGCCGTCGCCGGGGATGGCGCCGGTGTCGCAGCTGTAGCCCTCACGGCACTGGCCGGTGGCGCTGCATGCCGTCGAGCACACGCCGCGCACGCACAGTCCTGACGAGCAGGTCGCGTCGCGCTCGCACAGCGCGCCCGTGACGGCGTCGCCATCGGCGCCGATCGTGCACAAGTCCTCGACGCAGCCTTGGCCGATGGGGCAATCGAGGTTGCCACGGCGGGCATCGCAGGGGCCTGGCGCGGGATCTGGGCCGGGATCGGGGCCGGGGCCCGGTCCTATCGTGCTGTTGGCGTCGATGGGGTCGCAGTACGAAAAGATGCCGCCGTCGATGCAGTCTTGTGAAGCACCGCAGCCAAAGCCCATATCGCAGCGGCGGTAACAGAGCGTTTCGCCACCGCCAAGCAGGCAGACAGCGCCGCGCTGGCACACCAACGCGTCGCTCGCGCAATCGTCACCTTCACCAGCGCTGCCCGCAGCGACGCACGCGGTGTGACTGGGGCTGTCTTCGATGCACTGCTGAGCGCCGCTGCAGCCGCTGTGGTCGACGATGCTGCACGCGGTGTTGCCGCCGTCACCCGCTTGCTGCACGAGCAGGTCCGCACGCAGCGTCGGCTTGCCCTCGCAGCCGTCGCAGCTGGCCGCGCCGGTGCTGGCGATCAGCGCCACGATGTCGTCGCGGCTGAGCGCGGGATTTTCTTCCAACATCAAACTGACGGTGCCGCTGACATGCGGGGCGGCTTGAGACGTGCCCTGGTAAAATACGTAAGGGTCGTTGGGGTTGTCAGCGTACAACGACAACACGCCCTCTTCTTGCACCGTGAGCTGCTCGCCACCAGGTGCCACCACGTCGATCTCTGGTCCAAAGCTCGAGTAGCCGGTGCGCGCGTTGTCGCGGTTGAGGGCCGCCACGGCAATGGTGCCGCTGCAGTTGGCTGGCGAGTTGACGGCCCCGCTGTCGTTGCCGGCGGACACCACCAGCACCACGCCGTTTTGGAGCGCAAAGTCGACGACGTCTTGCTCAAACGACGTGCACGGGCCGGCGCCGCCGATGGACATGTTGATGACGCGCGGACGGTCCACCACAGCCAAGTTCGGCACGCCGTCGATGCTGTCGCCCACCATCCACGCCACGGCGGTCATGATGTCGTCGTCAGCGCCACCTGAACCACCCAGCGCGCGACCGGTCACCAAGCGTGCGCCCCACGACATACCCGCAATGCCGATGCCGTTGTTGCCGTTCGCCAACAGGGTGCCAGCGACGTGCGAGCCGTGGAAGCTGAGCTCGTCATCGCCGGGGTCTGTGTAGTCGCTGTCGCGGCCGTCACCGTCGTTTGAGTTGCCGGAGTCCGAGATGAAGTCGAAGCCGGCGACGTCTTTACCGACGAGATCTTCGTGAAACGTCAACGTGCCAGTGTCCACCACACCCACCCGTGACGACGACGATCCGGTGGTAATATCCCACGCCTGGTTGGCGCCGATGAGCTCGATCATCCACTGCAGCGAAAAGTACGTGTCGTTGGGTGTGGCGTGCGCGCGCTTCCAGGTGTTGAGCGCCACCGCGCCGATGCCCGCACGCTTGTCGGCGCTGCTGAGCAGGGCTGCGATGTGCGCGGTGTCGATCTCATCGAGCTTGGCAGTTGAACCAGCGCCAGCGTCGACGCGGTACTTCGCCCAGCCCAGCGGCAGCGTGCTCACCAACGACAGCGTCACGCCGGTGACCTCGAAAACGCGTGCGGTGGCGACGTTGACGGCGCGGCAAGCGACCGCGTGATGGTGCGCGCACGCAAGCAGCACGCGCGCATCGAGTGCCGCGAACTTCACCAACAGCTCGCCGGCGACGTGGTGTTGCGGGACCTCTAAGGCCTGCACCGAGGAGGCAGCGAGCACGGCGCACAGCCACAACACCCTGTTGATCATCACCCGAGTATGCCCGATCCACGCGATGCTGGCGTTGTCGGGACAGCCTGACTTAACGTGCAACACATGTTCGCTGTCGCCGTCGCCCTGCTCGTGTGTGCCCAGCTCAGCGCCGCCGCGGGTCACGCGGTGCTGCCTGTAGGCCGCACGCATCTCGCGATCGATCGCAAAGCGCTGGTCCTTGACGCGGCCCACCCGCTCAGCTTTGACGTTGTGGGCGCGCAAGCCACCGACGAGCTCGTCATCGATGTGGTGCGGCTGCAAAAAAACACCGGCATCGGCACCACCACCGTCGAAGTCGACGACGGCCAAACCGTGCACACGTTGCTGGCACGCGCCGCGGCCGCGCGAAAAACCGGCGCAGAGTTCGCGGCATGGCCGGTGCGCCACCACCTCGACGTGCGGCTCGGCGACAGCCACGTTGTGGTGCGATCGCAGGTGCGCGTTGCCGTGGTGGTGTCGGTCGTGACGCGGCCGCTCGGTGGGGAGTTGGCGTTGGTGCCGTTGTCGTCGTCGTCAGCGCCGGTGACGCCCGCAGCTGTGCCCCCCGCGGCTGTGCCCCCCGCGGCTGTGCCCCCCGCGGATGTGCCGCCCGCGGATGTGCCGCCCGCAGCTGTGCCCCCCGCGGATGTGCCGCCCGCTGCTGCGTCGCCGATGGTCCCAGACGCACCGGTGCCAGCTGTGGCCCCAGATCCGGCGGCGCCGGACCCGACCGTTGTGACGCCAGCGGCGGGCGTGTCGTCGTCGACGCTCGCGCGACGTGACGCGGCACCCGCATCCGCATGGCCGTCGCTGCGCGCCGATGTGCACGCGACCGTGATGGCGCCGCTGTCGGGGATCCAGCGCGTCGTGCCGGGGGCGGGCGGCTTTGTCGCCGTGGGGCCGCGCAGCGGGTTGCTTGCGCATAGCGCCCTTGGCTTCATTGTCGAGGTTGGCACCTCGACGGCGCTGGCGCCCGGTGCACGCTGGGACGCCAACACCACCAGCGTGTTGTTTGTCGCCCACCAACAATGGCTATGGGACCTCGACATCACGAGCATCACGCTCGGCGTCGGTGCCGGTGTTGGTGTGCGCGGCGGATTTCACAACGTGCGGGTCGGACGCAACGCGCACAGCTTGATGGTGGTGGGCGGTGCCGTGCGTTTGATGCCCGAGGTGGGTGTGCGCGTGGGGCCCGGCAGCATCGTGCTCGGCGTGCCGCTGGCCGCGGTGCTTGACGCGCCAGGTCCGGTTGAAGCCTTCGAGCCGCTTGCCGCGGGTGTGGCACTTGGCTATCGCTTGCGGTTGTGAGCCACCACCGTCCCCTCGCGACCCGCATGTTCGCCCGCCCGTTTACACGCCTGGCAGCCCGACGCGCCATGTCGCGGGCGCTGTTGGTGAGCATGCTTGGTGCCGCGGTGCTCAGTGGTGCTGGGGCATGCACGGCGTTTGAGACCAACCTGCAAGATACGCAAGTCGACTATTTGCAGACCGCTCGCGAAAACTACGACAAGGGCGAGCAAAAGATGACCGATGGCGCCCACAACGAGGCCATCAAGTTTTTTGACTACGTCAAAAACAAATTCCCCTACTCCAAATACGCCGTGCTCGCGGAGCTGCGTACGGCAGACGCGCATTTCGCGCGCGAGAAGTGGATCGAAAGCGCTGACGCCTATCGCGTGTTTGTGCGCTTTCATCCGCGCCACGAAAAAGTCGCCTACGCCACCTTCCGCGTCGCTGTGGCGTACTCAAACGAGGTCAGCATCGAGCATTGGTACTCGCCGGTGTTTTCCCCCATTGAAAACGACCAAAGCGCCACCCGCGACTGCGTGCGCGCCTTTGACGAATACCTCACGCGCTTCCCTGACGACGTTAATGTGAAAGAAGCCAAGGAGCGCCGTGCGTGGGCCCGCGGTCGTTTGGCGCAAGCGGATCTGTATGCCGCCAGCTTTGACGAGGGCGAAGACCGCTGGCTTGGCGCGATTTGGCGCTACGAACGCGTCGCGAAAGAATACGCCGACTCACCCAAAGCGCCGTACGCGCTGTTGCGAGCGGCGCAGATTGCCCAAGACGAGCTATTGGACGTCCCGATGGCGATGTCGCTCGCGAAGCGCTTGTTGGCGGAGCACCCAAGCTCGGACGAAGCAGCACAGGCGACCGCGCTGTTGGCGCAACACGCACCCGTGCCGCAACCGCCCACGACGTCGCCACCCAAGGCGCTGCCGAGGGAGGCACCGGTCGCGGATCCAGCCACGCAGATACCACCGGCGAACCCCGAAGACCCGCCGCCCGCGCACGGCTGATCGACGTCGACGGGGCGTTTGAGCGCGCGGCACACCAGCGTAGGAGGATCCATGCAGCTGCGCTCTGAGGCACCGAAAGTGACGCTGGCGAAGGCCTTCACGACGCCGTTTGACAACGCTGTCGCCACCGCACGCACTTGCTATAGCTCGCGCGTTATCACCGACGATGACGTGCGCAAAAATCTGCCGCTGCGCGACAAGATCGCGCAGAGCACTTACAAAGCGGGGCATCACACCACGCTGCAGCACGCGCACTTTGAGTTCACCATCGACGGCGTCAGTCGCCACGCGCTGTGGTCGTATTTCCACGCGCATCCGTTTTATAACTCAGAGCAGGTCAGCCAGCGTTACGTCGAGGTCAAAGCCGGGCGGGTGCTGCGGCCATCGTTTGACCATCTGGCGCACGGCGAGCGCATGAACGCGCGCTACGACGCGTGTGTGGCGCGCCAGATGGACGTGTACCACCAGCTCATCGACCTGCTCGGCAGCACCGTGGGTCGCTTGTATTTCGGTTTGTTTCCGGCGCGCCGCCGTGAGGTGGTGGACAAGCGCTGGAGCGGTGCGATGCAAAAGCGCGCGCAAGAAGTGGCGCGCTACGTGTTGCCCATCGGCACGCACGCGCACCTGTACCACACCATCAGCGGCCTCACGCTGCACCGCTACCACCGCACTGCACTGAGCCACGACTGCCCAAGCGAAACCAAGGCTGTCGTTGACGAGATGGTGCGTTTGGTGCGCGAGTTTGATCCGGGCTTCATGTCGTTGCTGCAAGATGCGCTGCCGCTTGAGCAATCGCTTGACGCGCAAGTGTTCACGCGCGCCAACAA
The DNA here is from genome assembly GCA_043744135.1 of Deltaproteobacteria bacterium. GTDB lineage: Bacteria > Myxococcota > UBA727 > UBA727 > VGSZ01 > JAYTVG01. The sequence goes on from JAYTVG010000537.1 coordinate 5,728, forward strand.
GACAGACGACGACACGCGTGCATTTGTCAGCGAGTTTGACCACGCGCTGGCGCAGCGCACGAGCGCACTCGTGAGCATGACGCAACACCCCGCGGCGATGCTCGGTGCCTGCCTGCGTGAAGTGCTCGGCGTGCCCAAAGCCAAGCTCGACGACGACCAAGCCGTGCGCTTGCTGCTCGATCCCAAAGACAACCGCTTGTTGTCCGAACAGCTCAGTTTGCTGACCTTGCAAAAAGTCTCGCGCGTGCTCGAGATGGTGCACGTGACGTTTCAAAAGAAGCTCTCGCACACCGCCGACAGCCAAGAGCAGCGCCACCGCATGACGCCGGGCGCGCGCCCCCTGTTGAGCGCACAACTGACGCCCAACATCGCCGACTACGTGCTGCCGGTGATCTTTTTACAGCCCGATGCAGCACAGGCACGCGAAGTGTTCGAGCGCGAGATGCACGCGGTGTTCGCCGACGTGCAGTTTTTGGCGCAGCACGGCGCGTCGCCCGAACAGTGGCAGTATCTGCTGCCAAACGCGGTGCCAGTGCGCTTTACCGAGACGGGTTCGCTGCTGGACCTGCACCATAAGTGGACCACGCGGCTTTGCTATAACGCGCAAGAGGAGATCTGGCGCGCCACCCTCGACGAGGTCGAGCAGGTCAAAGACCACGCGCCCCTGCTCGCAGAGTTCCTGCTGCCGCCCTGTGGCCAACGCGCGCGCGCCGAGGTCGGACCGTTTTGTCCCGAGGGCGAGCGCTTTTGCGGCGAGCCAGTGTGGAAGAAAACGCGCTCGCAATACTTGCGCGTGCTTTAATCTCGATTGTTCTCTCCACGCGCGCTGAACCGCATCGGTGGCACGCTCAACACGAGGCTCGATGTTTCCGCCGCAAACGCGCATCCGTACTGCACCGACCTCGGCGGGTGAGCCGCGGTACTACATCGTGCAGCGCGCCCTCGACGCGCCAGCGGGCTGGCACGAGCTGCTCGCCACCCACACCGACGGACGCTCGTTTGTTTTGCGCGTGCCACCCGACGTCGACGGTGCCGAGCGCATTCGCGGCGAAGCCGTGCTGGCACGCAAACACAAAAACGAAGCGCTCATCGCGTCGGTCGAGCTGGTTGAGCACAACGGCTGGCCCGTGCAAGTGCTCGAGTACGTCGACGGCATGACGCTTGAGGCGCTGGCCATCGCGATGTCGTCGGCGACGTCGTTTGCGGGCGGCTCGGCGCTGGCACCGCAAGCGGTCTGCCGCATCGCGCGTCAAATCGCCATGGTGCTGGTGGAGCTGCACGAACGCGCGGGCGTGGCGCACGGGGCGCTCGCAGCAGACCGCATCATCATCGACGGCGGCGGTAACGCCCGCCTGCTCGACGTCGGTTGCGCGCGTCCGCAGGGTCCGCACCGCATGCGGTCGCCCGAGCGCCAGCGCAGCGAGGGCGGCCCATCGACCATGGACGATCTGTGGGCGTTGGGGGTGTTGTTGTGCGACGCCACCTTGGGCACCGCGCTGTTTGACGGTGAGGCCATCTCAGACGCTAACGGCTTGAGCGCGCGCTTGGTGAGCGCCGGCGTGTCTGAGCGGCTGCGCGACGCGCTCAGCGTGCTGGTGGCACCGATGGGCGCGCGCTTGACCAATGCGACCGCCGCGGTGCGCATCTTTACCGAGCTAGAAAAATCACTCGGTGATGGTGCAGTCGCATTGCGCGAGGCGCTACGCGAAGTGCGCGCGCCGCGGCGCATCGATCATGAACCCACCGACGAACGCGCTCGCACCGACGACAAACAGCGCGCACCCAAAACCCAAAGTGACATCACGCATTCAAGCGCGCTAGCGAGCGCCAACGACGGCGCTGCCGCCTTAGCGCCACTGTTTTCGGGGTTTATGAAGGACGCTGGCGTCGCCGTCAGCAGCGATCCCATCACGCTGGAAAACAACGACACGCAACCGTCAAACCCGCGCACCATGGAGCTCACTCCCGACAAAGTTGTCGGCATGCGCGACCTGGTCCGGATGAGCGCGCTCGCCGAAGAAGCGTCCAAACGCGCCAACCAACCGCGTCGTGAAGATCCGATCTCGTTTGACCCACCCCCCATCAAAGACATCCACGAGATGGACACCGCGTCCGACGGCAAACGCCAACCCGCGCGCCCCACCGCCGACGTGCAAAAGTTCAGCATGAACCCGCGCACCGAACCGCCGCGCACCGACGCCGTCGACGTCAACGCGGCCGTCAAGGCCAGCACCGCGGCAAGTGCCACAACCAACTCAACCAACTTCACACACAGCCCCGGCGTCGACGACTCGCAGCTGCAAACGCCACAGGTCTCACGACGCCCACCGGCCACGGTCGAGGACACGCAAAAAGTCGAGCGCCCCTCGCCCGACGACATCAAAAACTACCTCGCCTCCCGCGCGGCGCACGACGACGCACCGCTGGCAACCGACGAGCTGCGCGCGCTGCCCCGCCGTGGTCGCATGGCGGCGATCAGCGTTGGCGTGGTGCTCGTGCTGTGCGCGCTCGGCTACGTGATGGTGTTTCAAAGTAGCTGCTCGTAAGGACGTGATGTGATGTTGCGGTGGACGTTGCTCGCGCTCGCTGCCAGCGGACACGACGTCACGCTGTCGGTGGATCCGTCGGTGTCGCTCATCGGTGGTGGCAGCGCTGCCATCGACGTCACACCGGTCACCGATGTCGGCCCGCACCACGACGCGCTGCGGCTGCAGTTGGGCGCATTTTACGCACCCATCGCACCCGCGTTGTTGCCGCTGGTGGTGACGCACGGGCCCGCAAGCTTGCACGTCGACGAACTCGCGGTGCGCGTCGCTGCGCTGTATGTCTTCGGCGACACGGGGCTGTTTTTGGGACCCGAGGTGTTCGTGTACGGCCTGCGCTATAGCGACACACGCAGTCACGCGCACGTCGACACCGCGGAAGCGTACGCGCACGCAACGGTGGGATGGCGCTGGTTGCCGTTTTATGCAGCACCGTGGGAGCGTTTGTTTGTCATGCCATGGGCCACGCTCGGCGTGCCGATCTTTGGCACCGGCAGCGTGCACACCGCAGCGCTGTCGGTGCACGACCGCCGGGTCAACGCGCACGCCAGCGTCAATCTTGGTGTGCGCCTATGGTGAGCAGTGTCGAGGTTCATCATGTTTGACGTCACGTCGATCAAAGCCTGCGTGTTCGACATGGACGGCACCATGGTGGACAACATGCGCGCGCACGCCGACGCCTGGGTGGCGTGGGTGCATGCGATGGGATTGCCACCGGTGCCGCGCGCCACATTTGAAGGATTCGCGGGCAAAAAAAACGCCGAGATCTTGCCGCTGGTGTGTGGCACCGCGCTTAGCGCCGACGACATCGCGCGCTTTTCCGAGCAAAAAGAAGCGTTGTACCGCGAACAATACGCGCCGCAGCTGCGTCCGATCGCGGGCTTGGTGCCGTTGTTGTCGCGCCTACAACAGCGCGGCACGGCGCTGGCGGTGGCGTCGGCGGCGCCCGCGAAAAACCGCGCGTTTGTCCTCGACGGCTTGCAGCTGCGGCGGTTTTTTTCGGTGGTGGTCGGCGGCGAGGACGCTGCGCGCGGCAAGCCGGCGCCGGATTTGTTTTTGGCCGCGGCGCAGCGCTTGGGCACAGCCCCGCAAGCGTGCTTGGCGTTTGAAGACGCCACGCTTGGGGTGATGGCGGCGGTGGCGGCGGGCATGCCGTGCGTCGGCGTCACCACCACCGTGTCGGCCGCGGCCCTGACCGCGGTGGGCGCGTGTTTTACCTGCGAGCACTACGAGGAGTGGCCGACCGCGTTACACACGCTATTCGCGGGCTGAAGATTCGAAGTGTGTCGCGAATGCCGTCAGATGAGCTCGCCGTTTTTTGCTTTGTCGATCCATTCGCGGATCTTTTGCTCGACCACTTCCATCGCCTTGGCGCGAAACGGCCGCATCAACATCGGCACGTCCATCTCCATCGCGATGTCGTTGTCGGAGATCGCAAACGAACCCTTCAAGGTGGCGCCGAGCGCCTTAAACGTCACCTCTGCGGTGCGCTCCGTGAGCCATGCGATCTGCGGATCGAACTCGGCAAAGCGCCCGGCGTAGACCTCAAGCGCCTTGTCCGCCGCTTTTTTGGCCAAAGGCAGGGGCAGGTCGTGGGGCACCGAGTGTTTCATGTCCAGCACGGTATCACGCGGGCCGGCGCGCACTAAGCGCACCACAGATCACGGCGCCAACCGCAACGGCGAAAACGCGCTGATGTCCACACGCGGCACGCGACCGCCGAGCGCGTCCGCCAACACAGCCGCGGTGATGCTCGCCAACAAAATGCCGTTGCGAAAGTGCCCAGACGCCACCCAAACGCCAGGCGCACGCGTCTCGCCGATCACCGGCAGACCATCACGGGTGGCGGGGCGCAAACCGGCCCAACTGCCAGCCAGCGGCGCGTCGATGAGCGCGGGCGCCAAACGCCACGCCACCTGCAACATGTCGGCGATGGCGTCGTGCGTGGTGCGTTTGTCAAAGCCGACGTGCTCCATGGTAGAACCGCACACCACGCGGCCGTCACGTCGTGGAACCAGGTACGTATGGTCCTCAAACATCACGTTTGGCACCGCACCCGGCGTCGACAACAACTCGAGCATCTGACCGCGCACCGGAAACACGTCGTGCGCGCGCAGCGACGCACCGGACAACAGCGACGTCCACGCGCCGGCACAAACCACCACTGCATGCGCCTGCACGTGGCTGCCGTCTTTGAGCCACACGGTGTGCGCGTGGGCGTCGATGCGCTCGACGTGGACAGCGCTGCGCACCACCGCGCCGCGCGCGCGCATCAGCGCTGACGTCGCTGCCAGGTACGGCCGCGGGTGGATGCGCGCTTCGTCGGCGAAGTGCGCGGTGGTGACATCGTCCCCGTCAAAAACGGTGGCGCGCAAACCGAGCGCCTGCTGCCACTGCACACGCGCCCGCAGCCGCTCGCGCGCGCCGTGCGTGCGTGCGACCAGCGAGGTGCCGCCAACGTCGAGCTCCGGGTCGATGCCGGTGTGCGCGCGCAACTCGGCGGCGAAGCTGCGGGTGTGCGCAAGGCCGGCGCGACACAACTGCAGCATGGGACCGTCTGCATCGCACTCGGCCTGGGGGGATAAAATGCCACCCGCGGCGCTCGATGCCTCGGCACCCGGCACGGCTTTTTCAAGCACGGTGACGTCGTGGCCGTCGCGCAGCAGCTCGACCGCGACCGCGCACCCCACCAAGCCTGCGCCCACCACCACGACGTGCATCACGGCTCAGTTAGGCCGCTGCGCGCGCGCCGCAATGGCGTTCGCCTCAAAGCTGCGTTTCACAACCTGCGCCAAACATTCGGACTACATGCGGGGGTCGTTTGGACCCGCGCTGACGTCTTCGCCCGCAAACAAGATGCCGTCGTGGGCCACCACTAAGTACACCAGGTCTGGGCCAGCCTGCGCAGTGAGGGCGTGGGCGTCGGGGCCTGCTGCTGATGGCAGCTCTTGGCCGCTGCGCAGCACGGCGCCGGTGCTCATGCGCGCGCCGCCTTGCAGCACCAACATGATCTCATCGCCGACGTGGCTGTGGGCAGGAAACGACTGGCCCGCGGTGATGCGCACAAGTCCACAGATGGCGTTTGCCAGTCGCGGCCCGGCCTCGATGTGAAACAGCTCGACGCCCGGTGCCGGTCCCATCATCCAGCGCGTGGCGTCGTCGATGGCGCCGAGCATGCTGTGTGCAGCCTCGACACCCAGGTCGCACAACTGCGCAACGCGTGCGGTCAGCTCGGCGAAGCGGCCCGTCGTTGTAAGCTCTTGCATCAGCGCATCTTTGAGCGCGGGTGCTGGGGTGGTCGCGGGCAGGCTGACCATCAGTGCTGCGAGGAGCTCACCATCAAGATCGTCATCGACTACGCTCATGGTGCACCTCCTTTTTCTTGCAGCTGTGATCGCAGTTTCTCACGCGCCGCTGACAATCGCGACTTGACGGTGCCAACGGGCACGTTGAGTTTGGCGCCGATGTCCACCACCGACATGCCTTGAAAATACGCCAGCTCGACCACGGCCCCTTGCTCCGCTGACAGCGCGTGCAGGGCCGCGCGCACCCGCTCGCGCTCCATCTTGAGGCCCGGGTCGAGCTCAGGCGCCGCTTGTTGGGCGGCACCCAACTCGTCAAACACGACGGCGCGTGCCACGCGCGGGGACTTTTGCCGGTCCAGCGAGCGGCTGCGCATGCGCAGTGCCAGCCAGGCGCGCACACTGCCGCGGGTGGGGTCAAAATCCCCAGCGCGCTTCCACACCTCGATGAAGACATCGTGAAGCACGTCTTCGGCTTCGGCTTTGCTGCGCACAATGCGCATGCCGAGCGCCACCAGCAAGCCGCCGTAGCGGTCATACAAGGTGCCGAAAGCCGCGCGATCGCCGCGCGCGACCCGGACCATCAGTGCTGTGTCATCGTCGTTCAATCGCGCTCCGCAAACGGCTTGCACGCCACCGTACAGCTGCTTGCACAACGCAAGCAACGTGCGAGTGAACAGACCAGAGGCGGCGACGACGGTCACTCAAGCGATACGACCCACGCCAGATCTCGGATGGGTACGCCGCAGTGAATCCGTCGGATCTTACGGACGCGCCACCACCCACGCACCCAAACGGTCGCCCTCCAGCAGCACGGTGTCGCGCTTGAGCACCTCACCGTTAAGCTGAGCCCCGACGAGTCCTACGGTGCGACCGCGCGCGTCGATGCGCACACGCGGTCCGATTTCGCCCCATGTGGGCGTGGGCAAGGTCACATCGGCACGCAGCGGCGCCAAGGTGCGGTGGTCGGGACTGACGCTGGGCCACAGCGACAGCGCGTCGGGGTGCGCCGCGTAGGCCACCGCCACCCCCCCCATTTCGATCTCGCCCGCCCCCCGCAGCGGCGACGGCCCGTGCACATCGACGCCATTGACGCGGGTGCCACCGCGGTTGTCGAGATCGATGAGGGTGGGGACGCCGTCGTGAAGCGCCACTTGCACGTGCGCGCGCGACAGTAACGGACTTTGCAAACGCACCGCCGCATCGTCACCGCGGCCGATCACCAGCGGCCATTTGCTCACCACGCGCAGCTGTGCACGGTGACCGCGCAAAAACACCGAAAACGGCACACCGATGCGATGCAAAAAGCTGCGGTGCACCTCGTTGTACACGGGGTTGTCGCCCCATAACTTGATGGCGCGCTCGAGCGACAACAGCGCAGCATCGCGCATACCGACCACAAACAGCGCTTCAAAACGCTCAAACGCCAAACGCGCGTCGAGCTTTGGACCGCCCTCGTCCCATTCAATCAGTGCGTAGGTTTCTTGCAGCTGCTCCACCGCGCCGGTTTTGATGAACATCTCGGCGGCTTGGTGCTTCGATCCCAGCCGCAAAAACAACGAACCTGCGCGCTCGTCTTCGCCAGCCGCCACCAGCGCGTCCGCGCAGGCCTGTACCCGGTCGCCCAACAACGACAGGTCCACGCCGGCACTTTCCGACAACGACGTCAGCTCTCGGTGAAATGCGATCGCTAAATCACGGCGCACGGCGCTGGCGGGTGCCACGGCGCTGAGTGCGTGCTCAAATGCGTCCAACCGGGCGACGCCGCGCGGCACGCTGAGCACCTCGCCCACCGCGTCGGTGGCGACGTGCGCTGGCAGGTTGAGCGCCGTCACCGGCGTGTCGGCGCGCAGCTCGCGGCGCTGATGGCGCAGCCACGCACGCAAACGCACGAGGGCGCCAGGCACCGGCGGGTTGAGGTGCGTTTGCAGCGCGCTGTCGTCAAACGCCGGCACCATCAGACCCGGCGTCGTCGCGGTTGGCTTGGGGGTGGGGGCGTCGCGCTTTTTGATGCGCCGCCGCCACAACCGCCGTCCCACCATGCGCTCTTTCACAAGGCTCCCACCGCGCTACACGACGCCATATGACGAGGCTAGCGCTGTCGTTGCCAAGTGCGTAGCGGTTTCGCCTCGCGATGAAACCACGTGCGCTGCCGACCGACGTCCGCTGTGCTAACGGCAACAGCCGAGGTGCGCGATGCGTGGTGTCTGTGTCATAGGGGTGCTGTCGCTGGCGTCGTGCGTGAGCGCGGGAAGCTATGACGCGTTGGCGCGCGAGCACCAAAGTAGCCAGCTGCGTTTGGCCGACGCCCAGCTCGACCGCGCTGCTGTCGACCACCAACTGCTGGTGGCGCAAGACCGCATCACCGAGCTCGACGGTGCCCACCAAGCCGACCACGCGAAGGCCGCGCGCCTAAGTGCTGAGCTTGCGGCGTGCAGTCCGGCCCCACAGACCTCCACCGACTCGACGTGGGCCCGCCTTGTGCGCGAGCTTCAGTTAACACCCGCGCAAGGGGCCGTAACGCATCAGGCGCTGGCGCTCGCTGTGGTGTTGCGCACCGATGCGCTGTTTGAACGCGACACGACGTCGCTGTCGTTGTCGGGTGTGGCGCTGACGCGAACGCTTCACGATGCGCTGGTTGCTGCCCGACCGAGCCGTGTGCGCGTCGTCGGCTACAGCGACGTCAAAGGTGACGCCGGTTGGGCCAAGGGCGGCGCGCGGGCGCAAGCGCTGGCGGACGCGCTGGCATGGCCCCGCGAGCTTGTGGATGTGGCGAGCGTCGGCAGCCGCGCGTGCCCCGCCGCGGTGATGGGCGCGTGCGTGGTGGTCGAGCTCGACGCCAACACACCAGCGCCGTAGTGCCAATCCTGCATCTGCTCGGTGGCTTGTTGCTGGCGCTGGTGGTGCACGAAGCCGGCCACGCCCTGGCCGCCAAAGCATGCGGTGCCAGGACCATCCGCTTGAGCTGGCAGGGCACCACAGCGCGTGTGCTTGCGACCTTCGCTGCGCCGTCACGCGTGCAGCTCGGCTGGTTTTACGGCGCTGGACCGGGTGCAAACGCGATCGCCGCGCTGGCGTTTTGGGCGCTCGGATTGCGGCTGCTCGCCACGGCACAGCTGTTGTGTGCCGCCAGCACGCTAGTGCCGACCCGTGGCACAGACGGCGCGCGCTTGTGGCGGCTGTGTTTTCGCGGAGATCTCGGCGCTACGGCGCGCTGAGCGAGATCGCAATTCGAGTGTTCATCGCCGCCGGCGAATGACGTCGTTCACGTCGGTGAATTAACCTGTTCACGTCACAATACGCTGTTCACCTCGCAACGTCGGTGGATTATTTTGCTCACCTCGCAAGTTCGGTGAACAATCGAATTACTTTGGTCGACGGGTTTGGCGGCACACTCGCGAGGCCGCTGACATTCGAGACGTTTTTGGCTACCGGTGAACGTTGCGAGCGGCTCACGCGACGCTGGTAGCGGTTGTTTACTGCGGGTCTTTTGAGAGGTTTTTATGTGCGGCATCGTTGGATACGTCGGCAGCAAACGCGCGGAACCCTTGTTGGTCGATGGGCTGCAGCGCCTTGAGTACCGCGGCTACGACTCGGCGGGCGTCGCCACGTTAGACCACGGCATCCACGTGCGCCGCGCCGCGGGAAAGCTGGCGGGGCTGCGCGCCAAGCTGCTCAGTGAACCATGCCCAGGCACCACCGGCATCGCGCACACGCGCTGGGCCACGCACGGCAAGCCCACCGAACAAAACGCCCACCCTCACGTCGCTGACGGCATCGTGGTGGTGCACAACGGCATCATCGAAAACCACCGCGAACTGCGCGCGCGTTTGCAGCAACAAGGGCGGGTGTTCACGTCGGAGACCGACAGCGAAATCTTCGCGCATATGATCGCGCTGGGCGCCCATCGTGGGCTCGACATGTTGTCGGCGGTGCGCGCCACCGTCGCTGAAGTGCGCGGTGCCTACGCGCTGGCGGTGCTTGATGCGCGCGACCCAACGACCATCGCGTTTGCCAAACTCGCGTGCCCCCTGGTCGTTGGCGTTGGTGACGACGAAATGTTTTTGGCGTCGGACGTGCCCGCGGTGTTGGCGCACACGCGCAACTTCGTGTTTTTGGAGGACGGCGAGTGCGGCACCATCAGCAAAGACGGCTTGACGTTGCGTAACGCTGCCACCGGCGCGCCCGTGCAGCGCGCGGCCAAAAACATCGCGTGGTCAGCGGTGATGGCGGAAAAGGGCGGCCACAAGCACTTCATGCACAAGGAGATCTTCGAACAGCCGCGCGCCATCACCGACACGTTGCGGGGCCGGCTGCTGCAACAAGACGGCAAGGTCGCGCTCGACGGTGTCAGCGTCGATGCGCTCAAGAGTTGCACGCGCGTCATCATCACCGCGTGCGGCACGTCGTTTCACGCGGGCATTGTCGGCAAGTACTTGGTGGAAAAGCTCGCGCGTGTCTCGTGTGACGTCGAGCTCGCTAGCGAATTGCGTTACCGCGACTGCGTCATGGACAGCTCCACGCTGTTGATCGCCATCAGCCAATCGGGCGAAACCGCGGACACGCTGGCGGCGGTGCAGGAGGCCAAGCGTCGAGGTGCCCAGGTGATGGCGGTCTGTAACGCCGTCGACAGCGCCATCGCGCGCGCTTGCGAGCACAGTGCTGGAGTGTTGTACACGCGCGCGGGTCCTGAGATCGGCGTGGCGTCCACCAAGGCATTCACGACGCAGTTGGTCGCGATGCATCTGATGGCGCTGGGGCTTGCACAAACGCGCCAGACGCTAAGTGCTGAGCAGTTGGTGCAAGAGATCGCAGCGCTGGTGAAGTTGCCGCTTGAGGTGGAGCACGCGCTTGCGGGTGAGGCCGCGGTGCGAACGCTGGCGCAAGCGCATTTGGGTGCACAAAATATGCTGTACCTCGGTCGCGGCTTGATGTTTCCGATAGCGCTTGAAGGCGCGCTCAAGCTCAAAGAAATTAGCTACATCCACGCGGAAGGCTACGCAGCGGGCGAGATGAAGCACGGTGCGATCGCGCTCATCGCCGACAACTTGCCCGTGGTGGTGTTGGCGCTGAAGGGTCCTGGCTACGACAAGGTGGTCAGTAACCTTGAAGAAGTACGCGCGCGCGGTGGCCACGTGATCGCGGTGGCCGTCGACGACGACACCGACATCGCCCACAACGCCGACGCGGTGCTACGCATCCCGGCGGGCCACCCAAGCACGGCGTCGGTGTTGGCGGTGGTGCCGCTACAGTTGTTTGCCTACCACGTGGCGGATTTGCGCGGCACCGACGTCGATCAACCGCGCAACTTAGCGAAGTCCGTTACGGTGGAGTAACGCGCCACGTTTGCGCATCCCAAGCCATCGGCGACAGCGTGCCGGTGGGCGCGGGTCCCTGCACGCGATCGGCCACGACGATGACCGCGGGGCGAAAGTACATGGGGATCGACGGCAGATCCGCGCGCCACAGCTGCTGCACCTGCGCGAGCATGCGTTTGCGCTCGGCGAGATCCGTCGACGCGTCGGCGTCTTTTAGCAGCTGCGTGACGACGTCGTTTTTGTAGCCGGGGAGGTTGTGTCCTTGGTAACCGTTTTGCGCGGTGGGGATCTTGTCGGCGCGCCACATCGAGCCGCCGAGCGTGCCCTCGTCAAACACCCAAGCAAAAAACGTCAGATCGCGTGCCGCGCGCTGGCTTGCAAGGTTAAAGGACAGCACCTTAAACGGCACCAACTCGAGCTGCACCACCACGCCGATGTCGCGCCACGCTTGCACCACCAGCGCCAGCAAGTCTTCGGTTTCCGTTTGTCCCGACGCGGCCGTGAGCGTGAACTTGAGCGCGCGGCCATCGCGGTGCCTGCGCAGCCCCGTCGCGTCGACGACAAAGCCGGCGGCATCGAGCAGCTGTCGTGCGCGCGCGGGGTCATACGCGATGGGGGCGACGGTCGCGGCGCCCCAGTGGTGCGCGGGCAGGTAGCTGTCGCTCAGTGCATATAAGCCGCCCGAGATGGCATCAAAAATGCGCTGGCGCGGGATGGCGAGCGCCAGCGCCTCCCGCACGCGCAGGTCCGACAAGCGCGTGTCGTCGAGGTTGATGTCGAGGTGGGTCCACACGGACCCTGCCGCGCTTTGCACGCGAAATCCCGCGTGCGATTGCACAAACGCGTGGGCTTGCACGGGCGACAACCCCGCGGTGGGGAAGGTCGCGTCGATCTCACCCGCCGCCAGCGCCGTGGTCAGCGCCATCGACGCGCCGAAAAAGCGCACCACGATCTCGTCGACGCTGGGCCGCGGCAGATACGTGTCGT
>JAYTVG010000538.1:0-1523 GCA_043744135.1 Deltaproteobacteria bacterium
CCGAGCGCGATGCGCGCGACCACCTCAATGCTGTTCATGCGCGACGACACATCAGCAGTGGTCGCAGCGAGTTGGTTGGTCGAGCGGATGCGGTCCAACAACTCGATAGCAACCGCCGGCTCCGTGCTCGCGCGACCGCGTGCACTGTCCATCAACGACGTCACCATGGAGCTACCGTCCACCGGCTGCTCGCGCTGCAACATCAACCAGCCCGCCCCAAGCAACAACAGCACCGCCGCGCCAGCGAGCGATGCAAACAGCGCACGGTGGCGGGGCGCGTCGACGACCATCGACACGTTGTCCATGCTGTGCGCGGCGAGGCTGTCGAGGTGCAGCGGGCCTGCGATCGAGGGATGACCCATCGGCGTGCGCACCTGCGACGTCGGGGTGAAGCCGCTCGCTTGCGGGCGCGACAGTCCCGGCACAGGGCTGCGCACTTCAGACGTCAGCGTGCGTGCACCGTGTGGCATGCTGCTTGATCCATCCACCGGTGAGCCCGCGACGAGCGCGTCGACGTCAGGAAACAGCTCGCAGACCCACTGCGCCACGGCACGCCGGTCGCTGGTGCCCGGGCGGCTCGCCAGGTACGCATCGAGCGCCTCGTGCATCGCGAGCGCCGATGGCAAGCGCAACTCGGGCTCGTGGGCAAGTCCAGCGCACACGATGGCGTCGAGCGCATCAGGGATCTCGGGGTTGACGTCGCGCGCGGGTCGCCAGTCACCCTTGAGTCGCGCGCGCAGCACTTCAACTTCGTTTTGGCCCGCGAAGGGCAACTGCCCGGTGACCGCAAAGTACAAGCACACCGACAGCGCGAACACATCCGCACGGCCGTCGACCTTGGCGGATGCGACCTGCTCGGGCGCCATGTAGGCGATTTTGCCCTTGAGCATGCCTGCGACCGTCTGCGCCAGCTTGCCCTCGGCGGTGGCGACGCCGAAGTCGAGCAGCTTGGTCACGCCGTCACCGCTGACGATGATGTTTTGCGGTGATACGTCGCGGTGCACGAGCCCGAGCAAGTTGCCTTGATCGTCGAGCGCTGCATGTGCGCCAGCCAAACCCAGCGCGGCATCTGCGATCACGCGCACCAACAAGTCGGGCTTCAAATTGTTGCGCTGGCGCGCCTGCCGCATCAGGCGCGACAGCGTGGGCCCGCGCACCAGCTCCATGGCGATAAACGGCACGCCGTTGGCGACGTCGATCTCGAACACCTGCACGATGTGCGGGTGGTTGAGCCGCGCCACCAAGCGCGCCTCATCCATGAACATGTTGACGAAATCTTCATTTTCGACGAGCTCGGGTTTGAGCCGTTTGACGACGACGAGCTTGCCAAAGCCACCGATGCCAGACAGCTCGCACTTAAACACGTCCGCCATGCCGCCGCTGCCCAAGTACGACACCGCACGGTATCGACCGATGAACATCCCTGACACCACGCCGACATCGCCAGTGATGGGCCCCGAAGGCCCCGAGACATGCGCAGGCGGATTCGACATCGCGGCAAACGAGCCGGTGCGTGGGCGTGG
>JAYTVG010000539.1:0-1519 GCA_043744135.1 Deltaproteobacteria bacterium
CCCGCGCTGTTGCCCCGAGCCATCACCATCGCATCGGCGCAAACCGCACCCGCGCCGTTGCCGACAACGCCGATGTCGTCGTCATCAGCGTTTGCCCACGCGCCGACGCCGCCGCCCGGCATGCCGCCGCCACCGCCGCTGCGCTCGCCACTGTTTGTCAACGCGACGGCGACGGGAACGCAAAGGGTGTCGCCGATCGTCGACGCTGTGCCGGTCGACGCGCTGCCGCCCGTGTACGGTGGCGAGATGCTGCGCTTCGCCAGTGACGCTGACTTTGCTGCGCAGCGTGTGGCGCTCGAGCATTTGGGGCAGTTGATGGTGATTTGCGACGGTGCATGCCCGACGTCGCCGGTGCCGGTGCGGCTCGCAGTGGGCAATCGCGAATCGAAGCTGCGCGTGCACGTTACGCTGACGCCGGGTGCCCCCGGGACCGCCATCGCGCAGTGCGATCCGCGCGACGGCTTTCACGCGGCGCTGCGCGACTTAGATGCCATTGCACGGGCGCAATCACAGTTGGTGTCACCGGTGCGCACGTCGACGCCCGCACCCGCCAAGCAAACGCAACCGCTGCACGGCGACGCGTTACGCGCGGCCGGCATGACTGCAGTGCTGCCGCGCGCGGTCACCGGTACAGGTTTACCGCCGCTCGCTGCGGTGACGTCGCCACCGCGGCCGTTCACGCTGCCGCGCGACGGCGTGTTGCACAATCCCGCCACCGCGTCACAGATCCTGCAGATGCCGGTGAACCGCAACCCGACGTCAGCAGAACTCGACGCGCCGTCGGTGCCGTTGCTGTTGCGTTGGTTGCGTACCACCAAGGGCGTGTATCGCGCGGAGATCACCGCGACCGATCACCCGCTGTTCACGGCGATTTTCGTCGACGGTCGCGAGGTGCGTGTGCCCGCGAGTTTGGCGTCCCTCGCGAAGTCGCTGGCGCAACCCACCATGACGTACAGCGTGACGGAACTCAGTCGCGCGCCGGAGATGACCACCAAGGGACGCACACTGCATTTGATCGGCGAGGTGGTGCGCGCGCTGACGCAGCGTTTTGACGTCGAGGCGCTCGCGGCCGCGTTCCCGGTGAACTCCGGCAAAGCCCTGCGCGCCCAACAACACGTCGTCGACAGCGTGGGTCTGCCCGCGCTCCATGCGCGCTTCGTGAAGACGGAGCTCAACGGTGCAAACACCATCGACAAGATTGCCCGCGCGGCGGTGGGCGGTCGTGCGGTGTGGGAGACGCTGTACGTGTTGCATTTGTACGATGGGTTAGCGTGGCAGGAGCCAGAACAGACGCCCCGCGCGAAGGTGACGACGGGTCGGTTCACACCACCACAAGCGCTCGCGCCCGACGATGAAGCGTGGCAACAGTTCGACGGCAAAGATCACTTCGGCGTGCTTGGCTTGCACTGGTCGTGTGCGCCCTCAGACATCCCGCCTGCGTACGCGAAGTACGCGCGGGAGTACGGGCCTGGCGGCGACAAGCGTCCGCCTGGTGAAGTGATGGCGCAGCGCATCTGGC
>JAYTVG010000540.1:0-4803 GCA_043744135.1 Deltaproteobacteria bacterium
CACCCGCGATGGGCAGCCTGGCGCGGTTGGGCACGCAGCTGCTACGGAATCGCTGATCGCGCGCGGTGCGACGTCGTTGGTGCCGGCTGGGCAGGCCGCCGCAATGTTTTGTGCGCACTGGGGATAGGGGTCCGTGGTGGAGCATTGGCGGTCACCGTCGAGGTCGGTGCCGCGACCCGCCCCCAAGCAGTCGGGCGTTTCGGCGGCGTCGGGTTGGCCGTCCGCGTCGTCATCGCAATCATAGCTGCGGTCGCTGCCGTTGAGCTGTTGTGTGCAACTGCGTGCGCCGAGCGCTTCGCCTAACGCCGGGCACGCGCCAGCACACGCCGTCCACAACGACGCCGTGTCGACGTCCAGCGGCGGTAGTTGGGGTTGGCCGTCACCGTCGCAATCGAGCACGTCGCTGGGCTGCGCGCGTGTGCATGGGTCGGTGGGGAAGGTGTTGACGCGCACGCGCACGGGACCGTCACCTGGCGCCACCGGCACGGCTGCTTGCGCAAAGGCGCGACCGATGCGGCCGGCGCCGCACACCGTGACGTCCCACAGCCCGATTGGGACCTCAAAGTTTGGCTCGCCGTTTGTCAGCGCAAACACGGTGACGCCGTCCACCGCGTCCACCGACGGGCACGCAGGCAAGTGGCCGGGCGCTGTGAAGGTCGCGGTCCCTGATGTTGTGAGCGGTAACGTACTGACCTGCACCTGCGTCAGGGTGATGGCGCTGGGCTGCGGCAACACGAAAGCGACCGGTTCGGGATCGGTCGCCGCATCGCCCACCACGCGCACCGTCGGCGTGACCTCAAGCACCGGCCCGAGCTGCAGGGCAACGCCTTGGTATAACACCACCGCGACGTCGACGGCGCCGGACACCACCGCGGTGAACTCAAACGCGCCGGTGGCATCTGCGGTGGTGATGGCTTCCGCGCCCGCAACGACGCGGTCGGCGGTGCGCGCACAATCAGCGAGTTTCAGCGCAGCGGTGTCGACGTCGTTGAGCGCAAAGCACAGGTCGCGCGTGACCACAACGCGCGCTACGAAGCCTTGCGACGCGGCCGTGCTGCCATCTTGCATCGTCACGGTGCCGCGCAGGCGCATGGTGCCGACCAGGTCGATGGAGCCAAGCAACACGGAAGTGCTGCCGCCGCCATCTGCGTGCTGCAAACGCGCCGCCGCGAATGCGCCGCGATCGGGCCAACCGTCCCCGTCAGCGTCGTCATCGATGCGCAGCGCCAAGGGTCCAGCGCCAAGCCCGCCGACCACGAAGCTGCCGTCGGCGTTGGCGCGTCGGATCAGGTTTGAACCGTCGAGTGTGACCCGCGCGTACGGTGCGGCGGTGTTGACGTCGACACGGTGGGCGCGCCCGCGCACCTCACCGGGAGCCAGCGCCAGTGTGCGGTCAAACACGAACGCACACGACGCACACAACAACAACAACAAGGGCCAGTGACGCATGAGGCATGCTACGAGTGCTGCGCGGTTCGCGATAGCCAAAGCGGGCGCGAACGCTCGGCGCGAGCGCACAAAAGCACTCGCCCCACCGTGCGACGCGCAGGGTGGGGCGATGTTATCGACGTGCAACTAACGCTACAGCGACTTCAGGTACGCCACCAGGTCGGCGGCGTCCGTTGCCGACAGCTGCGAGCCGTGGCCCATGCGATCGGTGAGCACATGTTCGCTGACGAAATCTTCGAGGGTGCGTGCGCTACCGTTGTGCAGATACGGGCCGGTGTGCGCCAAGCCGTGCAGCGTTGGCGTGGCGAACAGGTCCATCGATTCGCGCTCACTAAACGCCGTGCCGGTGCCGACGTTGTGCAGCAAGCCGTCGCTGCCGTCGCCA
This sequence comes from Deltaproteobacteria bacterium, assembly GCA_043744135.1. Classification (GTDB taxonomy): domain Bacteria; phylum Myxococcota; class UBA727; order UBA727; family VGSZ01; genus JAYTVG01. The sequence continues at coordinate 1,835 of JAYTVG010000540.1, forward strand.
CCGGTGTGGCAGGTGGTGCAGCCGGTCGCGTCCGACGCGAACAGTGCTGCGCCGTGTTGCACTGAAGCACCGTCAGCCGTGCGGGGCGGGGCGGGTGCTGGCAGGGTGTCGAGGTACGCGGCGATCTCGCCCATCTGCGTCGCGCTAAGACCCGCGCCACCCATGCGTCCTTGGATCGTCACGGTCGAGATGTCTGCGAAGGTCGGCACCGCCGAGTCCCAGTGGTACGGCGCGCTGTTGCTGATGCCGCCCCACAGCGGTTGTGATTGGCGTGGACCGGGCTCAAACTGCCACGTCATGCTGTCGGCCGCGCCGCCGGGGTGGCAGCTGGCGCAAGCGATGGTGCCCGATCGTGTCATGCGCTCGTCGACGGCGTGAAACATCTCGCGCCCGCGCAGGATGTTTGCGGGAAGCACGGATTTGGCGACGGTGAACTGCGCCAACGGCTCGATGCGAACCAGCGGTTCTTTGCGCGCGCCAAAAAAGTCGGCGATGTCGTCAGTGTTGCTGGTGTCGTCGTATTTCGAGGTCTTATGCACGGCGTCGGGGATTTCAAACGCGATGACGTTGTCATCAAACGCGTTGTACACAAAGGCGCGCGTACCGTCCGGCGACACCGCGATGGCCTCGGCACCCACGCCGACTTTGACGACGCCGATGGTGGAGTCTTGGCCAGCGCTCACATGCGAGCGCCGCACCAGGACATTGCCCGAGCCGCGCGCCACCACGAGCTCGATCGCACCGTCGTTGGCGAACGCGACCGCGCTCGGGCCGTTGACGAACTCACCATCAAGCTCTTGTTGATCGAGCGGGTTGAGCAGCGGGCTGACGTCGCCGGTGCGCTCAGTAGACAGCACGCCGGTGTCGGGGTTGACCTGCGCGTTGTCGTCGGAGAGCAACACCTCGCCATTGACATCGGCGCGGCTGACGGCAGGCACGACGGCGGGAAAGCCGGTGGGGCCCTGCACGTAATACTGCGCAGCTGAGCCGGCGAGGTCGGTCCCGCCGCCGCCGAATTGTGCGGGATCGTTGTTGCACTCGACGTGCGGCACCGCGACTTCACCACCGTCGTGTGACACCGTGAGCGCGTCCATTTGCGTGGGCGCAAAGAACGCGCGCGAGGGCAGGTGCATGTCGACGCTGCCACGCTGCTCACGTGCGTTGACGTCCACGATCGACAACGTGCCGCTGGTGGAGTGCGACACCAACAACTTGCCTTCGGGCGTGACCGCCAAGCCGCGCGGCTTGTCGGAGCTCAGCGCGATGCGTTGTGCGACGCGTGTCAGGTCGTCCATCGCGACGCGCGCAAGGTCTCCCTCGCCCCCCACCGCAACCCATAGCGAACCATCCGTTTGCACGACGCCAAACGGGTCAGAACCGACGTCGACTTCCGCGACGATCTCATGCGCACCCATGTCGAGCACTGACAGCACACCGCTGTAGCGCGACACCACGGCGACACGACCGTCGCTGAGCACCGTCAAGCGGTGCGGATAGCCCGCGACCGCGACCGTCGACGTCACCTTGCCCGAGCTCGCGTCCACTGCGCGCACTTCATCGTGATCCGCCAGCGCGATGTATAAGGTGGAGCCATCTTTGGAGATGCCCATGCGGCTGGTCTGCGGTGCGGTCGCAGCACCGCGCGGCTGCTCGGGCTCGCATGCGACTGCGACGCTCAGCGCCAACACACAGACCATCAGTGACATCAAACGGTGAAGACGGGTTTTCATCGGGATCCTTTGGCTGCTGCGGAGACGCACGCCTCAGCCCTGTACACGCGCCGTGCCATCGCCGAAGGCGCGCTACACCGTCCCCACCGGTGTTGGCCTGTGTGAAACACGACAGCTGTGTCGCGTCCGGTGTGGCGGGGGTGTGGACTGTAGGCTGACCACTGCGTCACTTTTGACTTGTGCACGCGCGCCACTCTCCGTACAATGACCGATACGATATCTACATACATCACCCTACTCTAAGGTGATTGAGGTCACAATGAACCCTGTCCACACCGCCACTGTTGCTCATTCGATCAAGGTCTACGGAAACTCCAAAAACGACGGTTTCGCGTTGTTTTGCGCGGCGATGGGCACGATGGGCGTGCTGACCGGCGCGTTGCTAAACACCATGGGCGGCATGGGTCTGTTGCTGGCGCTGCCGATGTTCGCGGTGATGGGCGTGTTGATGGTCAAGGGGTCGCGTGGTTGGGACGTGATGCGCACGCTTGATGCAACCGCGATGGTCGCGACGCAAGCGACGTTCCCGGTGGCAGCAGCGCACGAGTCAGCGTCGGCGGCGAGCAAGCCGGCGTGGGCGGCGTCGTCGGACACAAACGCGATGCTGCCAAAAGCGCCCGTGCCAAAGCCGGCCATCGAGACCAACACGTCGGTGATGTAGCGCCGACGGTTCGCGGACTGGATTGTCCGGACTGCGCTGTGTGAGCGCACTGAGCGCGAGGCCTTGTGCCTCGCGCTTTTCTTTTGCATGCACTCACAATGAGCGCAGATACGAGCGAACAACCGTCTGATGGTGGCGAGCACTTGCTCAAGATCAACATGGGCCCGCAGCACCCGTCGACGCACGGCGTGTTGCGACTTGAGCTTGAGCTCGACGGCGAAGTTGTGCGCAGCTGCAAGCCGGTGATCGGCTACTTGCACACCGGCATGGAAAAGACGGCCGAGACCAAGACCTATCTGCAGGCACTCACCGTCACCGACCGCATGGACTACCTCAATCCGCTCGGCAACAACCTCGCGTACGCGCTCACGGTTGAAAAGCTCTTTGGCTGCGAGGTGCCGCAGCGCGCGCAGGTCGGGCGGGTGTTGCTTGCTGAGCTGACGCGCATGAACTCTCATCTGGTGAGCATCGGCTCGGGCTCCATCGACATGGGAGTGACGTCGGTGTTTTTGTACTGCCTGCGGGAGCGCGAGCGCATCTTGGAGCTGTTTGAAGATCTGACGGGCGCGCGCATGATG
>JAYTVG010000541.1:0-4802 GCA_043744135.1 Deltaproteobacteria bacterium
CCCTCGAACACGTCGGTGAGGTGCTGTCGGCAACAGAACGTGGCGGCTCGCACGCGCTGCGCTGCCGTGCAAAAAAACTATGCGGCACCATCTACGAGCAGCGCGGCGAGTTTGACATCTGCGAGCGCTACTACGCAGATGCCCTCGAGCTCGCCCGCACCATCGGCGACGAGCTTGAGGAGGAAAGTGCCAGCGCCGCCATCGCACACCGGCGCTTGATCAGCGGCGACCTCAAGACGGCCGGCGCCGAATTTGATCGCTTGCTCAAACAAGCGCAAGCGCGCGGCGAGAACCTCAAGGTGCTCGGCTACGTCAACTCCTTGGGGATTGTCGCGCACGAAGAAGGCAGGCTCAACGACGCTGAGGTGGCCTACCGCCGCATGATGGAGCTCGCGAAGCCTGCCGGCGACCGGCGCAGCGTCGCCCAAGGTCAAACCAACGTTGCGGTGTTGCGCCGCGACCAACAACGCTTCGACGACGCCTTGAGCCTGTGCGCGAAAGCGGCGCGCATCTTTGTGGACCTCAACCAACTCGAGGGGCTCAGCTACGTGCGCATTGTCGAAGCGCAGGTGCTGCTCGATCGCGACCTGCCGGGTGACGCTGCGGCTGCGTTTGATAAAGCGGAGCTCGGCGTTGAGCTCGCCACCCGCAGTGGTGCCGCGTTGATGACCGCGGAGGCGCAGATCGCCCGCGGTCAAGCGGCGTCTCGCTTGGGCCGCGACGATGCGACGCAGGACGTGTCACGCGGACTAGCCGTCGCGCTGGCCGCCGGTGCAAATCGCATCGCGCTGTACGGCTTGGCGGCTGAGGTTGAGCTGTGCTCGCGACGTGGCGATCGCGCTGGCGCGCAACAGGCGTTCGCAAAAGCCAACGCGCGCAGCACGTTGTCGGGATTTACGCGCTTCACGTCACGGCTGGCGACGCTGCGGCAAAAACTCAGCCTGTAGTCATCAGGAGCGGACGCGGTCAGCGCGCGCTATTGCGCTGCGTGCGAACGTTGGGGCACAGCGTCATGGTCCGCTTCGGCGTCGACATCGACATCGGCGTCGGCATCGACATCCACCTCGGCCTCGGCATCCACGTCCACATCAGCGACGTCATCTTGCATGAGCCGCGCGACCGCTGGGTCCTCCAAAGGCGCGGTCGCGATGACCGCACGCTGTAAGGCATCAAAGACATCGCGCACCGCGTGCAGACCGGCGTGCTCCGCGAGCAGCGACAAGTTGCGTTCGGCGTTTTTGCGATAGCGCTGAATCATGCGCAGCGCCTTGGGCAGCGGCACCACGCACGCGACGCGGTGGTCGCGGCGGTCACGGCGCTTGTCGACCAGGCCGAGGCGCGCCAGCTTTTCCACCAGCACCGACGTCGTCGACTGCGCGAAGCCCAGCATATCTTTGAGTTCTGTCACGCTGGCGCGACCGCGCGTCGCGAGGAAGCTGAGCGCGTGGTATTGGGTGAGCGTCAGTTCGCTGCGCGGCCCGCCACGGCTCATGGGTTTGATCAGGCGCCGTTGTAGGATCGCCAAAAACTGTTCGGCTCGGACAAATGCGTCGCCATCAATACTCGGTGCGTCAGAATCGACGTGGAGCTGCGACGTCATGCGTGTTTCGCCTCTTCGAGATGTTGTGGTCTGCTGATGTTGCGCCAGGCACGCAGGCGAAGGGTGATCGATGTGCCGTCTCGATGCGCAACAAACAGCGTGCGGCGCGCGCTGTCAACCTTTGCGAAGTTGACGCGGATCTCACCTCGTGAACGCACAAAAGCGCCGTGACCCGCTTGACAGGGGTTTGCCTCGCCGCCGACCCTCGTGTGGTGTTTGTTATCCGCAGCGCAACTCCCGGGGATCTCAAAGGCGTGTCGCGCCTGGCCGCGGTGCTCGACACCGTCAACTTGCCCAACGATCCACCGACGCTCAAAAACCTCATCGACACCAGCGCGCGATCATTTTCTGGCAAGATCAAAGACGTGTTCGCGCGCGAGTACCTCTTCGTCATGGAAGACCTCGACAAATCGAAAATCGTTGGCACCAGCCAGATCATCGCCCAGCACGGCACCAAAGAGAGTCCTCATATCTACTTTGATGTGTTTGATGAGGAGCGTTACTCGCAGACCACCGACAAACACTTCCGTCACAAAGTGTTGCGCATCGGCTTTGACTACGACGGCCCAACGGAGATCGGCGGGCTCGTGCTCGACCCTGCCTACCGCAAGGCACCCGGCAAGCTCGGCAAGACGTTGTCGTTTGTGCGCTTCGCGTTTATCGGCATGCACCGCGACGATTTTCGCGAACGCATCTTGGCGGAGCTGTTGCCGCCGCTCGACGACAAAGGTCGCTCGTCGCTGTGGGAAGCGCTCGGCCGCCGCTTCACGGACATGAGCTACGCAGAGGCGGACCGCGTGTCGAAGACCAACAAAGAATTCATCAAGAACCTGTTTCCCTCGGGGGTGATCTACGCGTCGCTGTTGGATGCGCGAGCGCAAGCAGTGCTCGGCAAAGTCGGCCCGGCCACGGAGGGGGTCAAAAAAATGCTCGAAAGCGTCGGCTTTAAGCAGCTTGAGCGCATCGATCCGTTCGACGGCGGTCCGCACTTTGAAGCCCACACCAACAACGTGACGCCGGTGATGCGCATGGTGCGCGGCAAGGTCGCCGTGGTGACGGATCGTGCGCAGATCGCGGAGACCGCGGGCGAGCACGCTGACGGCTTGGTGGCGTTTGAGCCGTCGGCGGCGCGCGCAAAAAAAGACGGCCACTTTCGCGCGCTGTCAACCGAGTTTCGTCACGACGACAAACGCATCCTGATCACGCGCGACGCCGCGGACGCGCTCGCCTGCAAAGATGGCGATCGCGTGTGGGTGCTGCCGCTGACCACCCACAACCGTCTCTAACCGCATCGATGCTAACGCTCGTGTGTGTCGTCGACCGACGCGGCCGTCGACGGCACGCTCGGCGCCGGCGTTGGGCGACGTGACAAGGACGCGCCAAATGGCCGCAGCGGCGCGTTCACGTCAACGATCAGCCGTGCGCCGTCTTTCGCGTCCGCGTCACCAACGAGCTCCCACGTGACGCCGACGGGGCTGTCTTGCGCCTTCATCGCAAGCCTCGTGGGGCCAACAAGTCAAAGAAGCGCTCAATCTCTTCAGCGCTGCGTTGGGTGTCCGCGCGCGAAAAATGTGCGTCGAAACGATGAATGCCATTGTCAGCGGACGTCGGACGTTGTGCGTCAAAGCCGCTTTGGTCGTCGTACCAACTCGCCTTGAGCGGCGCGCGCAGACGCCACTTTGACGACGGTGACTTGTGGGACACTTGCGACAACTTTGCGTGATGAGACTTCACAGCCTAGCCGCAGCCGGTGGTGCTGCCGCAGTTTTCGCATTTGTAGCAGGCACCAGCGCGAACGGTGATGCTGCCGCAGCTCGGGCACGACGGTGCGTCGGCTTGCGCGACGAAGGTGCGACGCTCTTGTTGTTCGCGACCTTGCGCGCGCGCCACCATCGCCACCGGCGTCGGCACCGTTGAGATCGGCGGTTGGGTCATCGCGACAGCTCTCGCCAGCGCCACGGGCTCGATCGCTTTGGGCCCTGCCGAGTCGACCGCCATCACGAACATGTCTGCCTGCGCAGCGCTTGGATCAAACGGGCGCTCCTCGGCGGGCAAGAACTTCAAACCGAGCCAGCGAAAGATGTAGTCGCACACGCTTTTGGCGATCGGCACTTGTTGGTTGCCAGTAAAGCCCGACGGCTCAAAACGCATGTGACTAAACTTGTTGACGAGCACGCTCAGCGGAACGCCGTATTGCAGCGCGAGCGAGATCGAGGTGGCAAACGCATCCATCAAGCCCGAGATGGTGCTGCCCTCTTTGCTCATGGTACAAAACAGCTCTCCCGGTTTGCCGTCGTCAAACAGGCCAACAGTCAAATAGCCCTCGTGCCCGCTGATCGAGAACTTGTGCGTGATGGCCGCGCGCTCGTCATGCAACTTGCGACGCGTGACCACACCGAGGTCATTGCGCAGGCGCATCAGTTCGCTTGGGTCCGTCATCGCCGCCATCACCTGCTCGGCGGTCAAGCTGACGCCGGTGCCGGTGGTGTTTAATATCGACGCTGCAGGCAACTGCAGGCCGCTTTGACCGTCGCGCATTGCAGCCGCTTTTGACGTCGACAACGGTTGGCTGCGTTTGCAGTTGTCGCGGTAAATCGCGATGGCTTTGAGGCCTAAGCGCCACGCCTCAAGGTAGATCTGTTCGATGTCGTCCACCGTGCAGGTTTCGGGCATGTTGACGGTCTTTGAGATCGCACCCGACAAAAACGGCTGCGCCGCCGCCATCATCTTGACGTGACCCATCGGTGAGATGGACCGGGTTCCAGTCGACGCGCGAAACGCACAATCAAACACCGGCAAGTGCTCGGGCTTGAGCGCCGCTGCACCCTCGATGGTCTCGTTGTCTTGCAGGTGCTTGAGGATCGCTGTGCGTTCGTCGAGTGAATAGCCCATCACCTCGAGCGCCAACGGCACGGTACCGTTGACGATCTTCATCATGCCGCCGCCGACGAGCTTTTTGTATTTGATGAGCGCGATGTCCGGCTCGATGCCCGTGGTGTCGCAGTCCATCATGAAGCCGATCGTTCCGGTCGGCGCGAGCACGGTCGCTTGCGCGTTTCGAAAGCCGTGGTCCTTGCCCACCTCACAGGCGGTGGTCCACGCATCTCGCGCCGCCTCAAGCACCCCGCGCATCTGGTCCGGGACGCTGCTCGCGTCGACGTCAAACGAGGCGTTTTTGTGCATCTCCATCACGGCCAACATC
>JAYTVG010000542.1:0-4802 GCA_043744135.1 Deltaproteobacteria bacterium
CCGCGCGCGTGGCGGTGGTGGGGGCGGGGCTCGCCGGGCTGCACTGCGCGGTGCGCCTGAACGAATTCGGCATTCGCGCCACCGTGTACGAGGCGCAAACGCGCACCGGCGGACGCGCGTTCACGGATCGGGCAACATTCGCCGCACAAGACGGCCAGCATTGTGAGCTTGGGGGCGAGCTCATCGATAGCGGGCACAGCACCATGCGCGAGCTGTGCGCAGGGTACGGGCTCGAGCTGCTCGACTACACCAACGACGACGCAGATCTCGACACCATCGTGGCGTTTTTTGACGACGCCAACGTCGACGTCGCGACGCTGTTGGCCGCGTACGCGCCGATCGCCGCCCGCATCGCCCAAGACGCCAGCGACGCGGACGCGGACGCAGGCAGCTACGCAGCGCTTGACGCCATGTCGATCCGCGATTGGTTTGACGCGCTGGTCAACGCTGGCGTGATCGCGGCGGACAACATCGCGCGCCGCCTCTTCGAGGTGGCGTACACCATCGAATACGGCCGCGAAGTGCACGAGCAAAGCGCGCTCAACATGCTGTACCTCGCGGGGACGGACACAAACGAACTCGCGCTGTTTGGTGAAAGCGACGAGCTATTTCACATCCAAGACGGCACCGACGCATTGGCAAGCGCATTGGCGGCTGACGTCGACGGCCAGATCCACACAGGCAAAGTGCTCACCGCCATCGCGTCGGACGGCGACGTGCACACGCTGACGTTTGCGGACGGGACCAGCGCGCTGTTTGATCACGTGGTGGTGGCGTTGCCGTTTTCAGTGTTGCGCGAGGTGGACTTGAGCGCCGCCGCCATCAGCGACGACAAACGCGACGTCATCGACACGCTCGGCTACGGCACCAACGCCAAATTGATGCTCGGCTTCGACGAGCGTGTGTGGCGCACGCAGCACCACAGCAACGGCGAGAGCTACGCGGACCTCGCGTACCAAGCGACGTGGGAGACCAGCCGCTTGCAGCCGGGCACTGCTGGGATCCTCACCAACTTCACGGGTGGCCTGTCGGGACTCGCGATGGGCGACGGCACACCCGACGACGCTGCGACGCGCGCCCTGGAGCAGCTGGAGCGCGTCTATGCAGGCCTCGGTGCGCGCTACAACCAACGTGTCGCGCGTTTTTATTGGCCGACAAACGCGTTCGTGAAGGCGAGCTACTCCTGTTATTTGCCGGGGCAGTGGCTCGCGGTGTCGGGCAGCGAAGGCCTGGCAGAGGGCACGCTGTATTTTTGTGGCGAGCACACCAGCACCATCGCGCAGGGCTATTTAGAAGGCGCAGTCGAAAGCGGCGCGCGCTGTGCCGTGGAGGTGAGCGACGCCGTCGGCGGTGCACAAGCGCTGCGTGCCGACACCACACACGCGCGCATCGTCACCGCCGCACGCAAACGCCTGCGACCCACGCGCCAGCGCAAGCGTGTGTTGGGCTAATGGTGGCGTGCCCCCAGATGTCGGCAGTGCACTTGGTCGTTGCGTTGTGCCGGCGTGGCTCGTTACTTTGATCACCTCCCAAGGTCGGTGAATTACTTTGATCACCTCCCAAGGTCGGTGAATTACTTTGATCACCTCCCAAGGTCGGTGAAATCCGCTCGCACGTCGGCACGACGGCAGGCGCGCCGTTTTTTTCGCGCCCCCCTTTTTTAACGCGGACGCATCGCGCATGCGAGCCGCATGGGACCTGACGCAATCTCCGTGCATCTTTTGGGCGAGACCGCGACGGCGGCGTCGAGCGCTCTAACAAGCGGGGGGCCGAGCTTCACCGACGTGATGTTTCACTCGGGCCCGACCGGCTTCGCGGTGCTGTTGTTGTTGATCGCGTTTTCCGTCGTCAGTTGGGGGATTATTTTGGTGAAGGCGATGGCCATTCGCACCGCGCAAAAATCGAGCGTGGAGTTCTTGGAATTGTTTTGGCAGTCCAAGCGCCTCGACGAGATCTTTAATAAAAGTGAACAGCTGGGGACAAGCCCGATCGCGCAGGTGTTTCGCGCGGGCTACCAAGAGCTCGTCAAAGTGAAGCAACGTGAGCAGGCCAAAGAGAAAGACGCGATGTCTTTTGGCGGCGTGGAGAACGTCGAGCGCGCGCTGCGCCGTGCGGCCACGGCCGAGATGACGGAGCTTGAGCGCCTGGTGCCGTTTTTGGCCACCGTGGGTTCGACGTCACCGTTTATCGGTTTGTTTGGCACCGTCATCGGCATCATGAAGAGCTTCGGCCAGATTGGCGCGCAAGGATCGGCAAACCTCGCCACCGTCGCGCCCGGCATCTCTGAAGCATTGATAGCGACTGCTGCCGGTCTGATGGCAGCGATCCCGGCGGTGATCGCCTACAACGCGTTTGGGACGCGGATGAAGGTGTTGAGCGCGGAGATGGACAACTTCTCTAGCGATTTCATGAACATCGTGCGCCGGCATTTCTTTTAGCGCACACGCGTTTGCTCGGCGCTGGGCTGAGCTCGTCGCCGATGCTGGATGCAACCGCTGTCTTCAGCAACGCCGCTGTTTTTGCAACGCCGCTGTCTTCAGCAACGCCGCTACCTCACGCACGACGTGGGGGGAGCCGTGTCGCTCCTGCGGGCGGCCGCTGCCGCCGCGCACGGTGGGCGACAGTGCAGGTGTCGTCGTCGCCGCAGAACAAAAAACGAGCGCCTTGCGGCGCTCGTCGTTCACACGTGCGGTGCATAGCCCTGCACCTGCACCCGTCACGGACCCGCGCTACTTGGCCTTCACGCGCACGTCGATGCGGCGGTTTTGCGCCTTGCAGGCATCCGTGTCGTTCGCTGCGCACACCGGGTGCTCTTCGCCATAACCTTCGGGGCCCAAGCGCGCCTTGTCGACGCCCATCGCGACGATTGCTGCAGCGACGTTGTCTGCGCGCTTTTGCGACAAGACCTTGTTGCCTTGTGGCTTGCCAACGTTGTCCGTGTAGCCACCGATCTTGAGCTCGAGCTTGGGGTAAGCCTTGAGGATCTCCGCGATGTTGGTGAGCTGGTCTTTTGACTTGTCCATGTCCAAGTCCGCTTTGCCGGTTTGAAACAGCAGGCGGTCAAAGGTGAACCACGTGGTTTTGTCCACCACCTTGGCCGGGTCTTTGATGAACGCGATCAACTTGCCTTCGATGCCATCGAGGTTGCCCTTGAGCGCAAAGCCGCCCGGCAGCGTGTCGGTGAACTCGGTGGGCGCGGGCGGTGGCGGCGCGGGTTCCGCGGCAGCAGGCGTCGCTGGTGCTTCAGCAACAGGCGCGCTGGCTGCCTGAGGGCCGATGTGGCCGGGAGCGTCGTCGGCGACGGGCCAACCATGCGAGTGGTTGCCAGCGGAATCAACGACGGCACAAGCCGTCAATGCCGAAATCATCAAAGTGCCAAGACCAACGTGGGTGAGACGCATCATCGAAATCTCTCTTTCAAAGCGAGCAGTTTATTCGGTTCAACAACAAAAATTCCTGAGCCACGCCGCTGTGCGCGAGTCCGCGCGCAAGCTACCGCTCCTGGGCTGCCGACGCTAGTGCTGCGCCAAGTGCATGTGCGCATGTGCGCGGTCGTGCGATAGCACCCATGACGACGTCAACCTTGCTAGCGCCCGCGCCGATTCAGCCGAGCGCAGCCAGTGCGTGCAGTGCCCGCGAGTCGTGAATCTGCGCCGCAGCACTGCTGTGGGACCTGCCTGCAGGCCCGTCCCCGTCGCGCGTCGCGTTGTTACCCTGCAAAGGTCGGTGGCCTGCTTGGTCCGTCGCCCCAGGTCGGTGCGTTGCACAGCGCACCAGCGCGCGCGCCACCGTGCCGCCGTGGATCGGTGCAAACGCCCACGACGTCCCAACCAGCTTGGTCACCGCGGAGGCAAGCACGATGCCGATGCGCTCAGCAGGCCGGTCTTGCGTCCGTCCGCCCGTGAGGATCGACGGGCGAGCGATGTGCACGACCTCGAAGCCCAGGGCGCTGACGGCGGCCTCCATCTCGCCTTTGGTGCGCAGGTAGAAATTACGCGCGCGCGCATCGGCGCCCAGCGACGACACCACCATGAACTGCCGCGCGCCCGCCGCACGACACGCGCGCGCAAACTGTACGACCGCGTCTTTGTCCACCGCAGCAAATGCCGCCGTGCTGCCCGCCACTTTGATGGTGGTACCGAGTGCGCAGTAGGCGTCGTCGACGTCTTTGGGGATGGCGTCCGCGGACAGCGATGCCATGTCCACCACGCGCTCTTCGAGCTTGGGGTGCGCGCGGCCCGTCGCTTTGCGCACCACACACACCACGCGCGCAATGTCCGCGTGCGCGATCAACACCTCGACGAGCTTGCTGCCCACCAAGCCCGTGCTGCCGGCAACCACGACGACGCGCGCCATCTGTTTACCGCCCCGGCGTCAGGCCGGCGCCGCTGTTGACGGGGCCACCGGGTGCGGGGTCGGGTCCGGGTGTTGGGCTAGGCGCAGGTTCAAGCGCAGGCGGCGTCACTGCTGGCGGGTCGATGGGCTGCTCCCCCCCGACGGCGCGCGCCTTTTCGGGCTCCACCGGCAAAATCACCGCGTCCGACGTGGCCGCTTTGTGTGCGCCAAAGCCGAGCATCTCGTCAAAACCGACGTTGATGTTGGCGCTGACCATGTCGTAGCCGGCCGTGTACTTGCCCATCGCGATGCGCGTGCGCGTCTCCTTGCCGCCGGTGAAAATGCTCGGGCCCGAATTGCCGTTAAACACGATGCTCTCTTGGCCCACCGTGCGGTCCGCGATGAAGATGTGCTGGTAGGCGACCGTCAGCGCCACCCCCCACAACTTGCCCGTGACGCCCGTGCCC
>JAYTVG010000543.1:0-4800 GCA_043744135.1 Deltaproteobacteria bacterium
ACGCCGAAAAAAATTGCATCTCAAACATCCGGCCGCTCGGCGTGACGGTCGCGACCGCGGCAACATCGTGCGCGCAGCTGATGCGACGCACCTTTGACGCCGGTGGCGGCGGCATCCGCTTGGTTGCGCCCAGACGGGACGTTGTGCGGCGCGAGGGTGCGGTGTGATGTCGAGACTTGTCGACGTGTGGCCGACGCTGTTGTCGTGCCGCCAAATTGATGCCGTCGAACCGCAGCTGGCCGCAGCACTTGGACTTTCGTCGTTCGCGCGCAGCATCGCGATCGTCACGTGCGATCAAGACGACGCGCTGTACGTCGCGCTCGACGAAGCCACCAAACACGCCGCGGTCGACGTCATGCTCGGGCAATCGTTTTATGCGGGCAGCAAACACAGCTCAGGCCCGTTTTCCGGCGAGGCCATTGGAGTGCTCGCAGGCAGCAACTCCGACGATGTCAGCGAGGCCGTGTGGGCGCTGCGCGCGGCGTTGCGCGTCGTGCGCTTCCAAACATTCACCGGCGACGCGGTTGGCGCGCAGGGGCACCCGGCGTTTCTCGCGCACGTCGTGGAGCGCAGCGGCAACTTCTTGGCCCCGCAAGCGCAGGTGGAACCGGGCGCGCCGATCGCATACCTGATCGCGCCACCGGCCGAGGCCGTCGTCGCCATCGACGCGGCGCTTAAAGCGGCGCCGGTGCAGCTCGCAAAGTGGATGAAACCGCCGTCGGAGACCAATTTCGCAGGCGCCTACCTCACGGGCGACCTTGCAGCGCTTGGGGCCGCTCGCGACGCCTTTGTGGATGCCATCGCGGACTTTTGCGCGCAGCCTTTGCGTGCGGCGCGCCGCCCTGATCGACTGCGCCGCTGACGTCGACGCCTTCGCAACACGGCTATTTGCGCAGTCCTTTGACGACGCCGGCCGCTGCATCGACGGCCTTGTCGGTGTTGCTCTTGTTGCCCTTGTCCTTTTTGTTCGACTTCTTATCGCTTGGTGGTGCGCCGCTAAGCGCGCCTTTAATCGCGTCTTGTGCTGCTTGTTGACCGTCTTTGAGGGCGGCGCCACCGAGGTCTTTGACGATCTCGCGCACCAGCGCAGCCACGTCGACGCCGCTGACCTTCGGCTTGTCCCACGTACCGCCGATGTGTAGTGGTACCGGCACGGCGTTTTTAAGCTTGACGGCGTTGCCGGTCATCTTTGCGATGATGTCGGGTGGAATTTGCAGCGTCGAAGTGAAGTCGAGCGCGGAGTTAAAGCCGGCACCTCCCGTCAGCGTCAGCGCGCCCACGTTGGTCGCCACCTCAAGCGGTTTTTCTAGGCGCCACTTGCCACCGAGAAATTTCGCGAGCGCGGTAAACGCCTCAAAGGTCGTTCCCTTGGTGTCGAGCTTCGCGAGTCGCGTGCCCGGCAATTTTTTAGACGCCGACAATGCATCGCCAATGGGGCCAAGCAGGTCGAGCGTGTTGAGCGAGAGCTGTCGAAACTTCAACGAAGCTGGACCTTCCGCGGTGACCGCGAAGTCGCCGCCGGCCACGCCGCGCCCCGTGACGTCGACCTTGGGTGACACGGTGCCTTTGAAGATCGGTCCCAGACCGCTGATGTCCGCGAGCAGCGCGCCGACGTCGATGTCCTTGCCGTCAAAGTTGATGTCATAACCGAGCCGCTCAGCGGGCAAGTCAAGTGCTGTGCCATTGGCACTGACGCTACCGCCGTAAAAACCAAACTCGAGCTTGTCAAACCTGAGTCGCCCGCGCGTCATCGCGAGCTCACCGCGAAAATTCCTCAGGTGCATGCCTTTGAGCACAGCTGTTGTAGCGCGCAGTGTGCCGGTCCCGCTGACGTTTGCGAGCAGCGCGCGGGTCTCGCGAGACAGGCCGTGCGGGTTGTTGCTGGCCTTGTTGGTCGACTGTTTGTCGTCGTCGGTGGAGCCGAATGCAGCACGCAGCGCGTCGACGTCGATAGAGTCGCCGTCGAGGTTGACGGCAAATTGTGGCCGGTCGAGGTTGATAAACTCCAGCGAGCCCTTGAGCGTTGAAAGCTTCGCGCCGTTTGGCATCGTGAGCGCGTCAATGCCCACCTTCGTGCTAACCGTCGCGGCCTTGCGCGTGTCTCCGACGATTTTGACGTTGCCGCGAAAGCGCCCGCCCTTTGGAAGGTCACCAAGCGCGGTCGCGATACCGCGCACGTCGTCAAAGCCGACGTCGATGGCGCTGAGGTTGACGTCGAGGGTGGGCGCGCTCAAGTTGTTGACGTTGACGTTGCCCTGCACGCGCGAGGAACCAAACGCCAACACCAGGTCTTTGAGCGCGATGCCGAGGGCTGCGGTCGGCCCATCGAGCACGACCCCCGCGCTAAAGCGTCCGCCCATCGGCAGCGACGCGGCACCCGGGATGGTGGCGCGCAGGTCGTCAAATGCGAGCGCCACCTTACCAAGGTCGAGGTGCAGCAGCGCCTGCCGCTGGTCGAGGTTGGTGAGCGCGCCGGTGCCGCTGATGGTGCTGGTTCCGATCGCCAGCGCGAGCTTGGAGATGTCGGCGCGCGTCTTTGATTTGTTCGCAACGGCGTCGAGGCGCAGTGGCATGCCGGCGGGTTTGTTGATGTCGAGAGTGCCGTCGCGCTGACGGTGTTGCGCGGCGAAGCCGTCGAGGTCGGCGCTCAGTGTGACGGCGACGTTGCCGCCCGTCGGCGCGGCTTTGAGGGTCAGCGCCCCAGCGCCACGCACCAGCGTCGACGCCAAGTTGACGTCGATATCGCGCAGTTCGATCGCTGCATCCGCTTGCTGAACGCCGCCGACCATCTGCGCTTTGAGTTTGACTTGCGCGAGGCCGCTGACGCGCTGGCCACGCCCCAGCGCATCCCGAAACGGCGGCAGCACGCCTTGCAATGACGCCATCGACACATCGCCGCTGTTGATATCGGCGCTCACGCCACCGGCGCCTGTGAGGTCGATCGTGGCGGTGCCGGCGACCCGCACGGTGTCGACAGCGAGTTCGACGCGATCGCAGCTCAACGTTTTGTTGTCGCGTTTGGCGTGCAGTGTTGCGCGCATCGTTTTGCCCGCGGCCTTGTCAAACAGCGCGCTGTCGGCGGGCGCGTCGGGGCTGGTGTCGAGCAGGCGCACGCGCGCACCGTCGATGGTGAGCTCAGCTGCGATCTCGTCGCCTTTGGTCGTGAGCTGCGCGCGAGCGGGACCGTCGACGCGCACGCCGGCGGGCAAGCCGCGCAACGACGGTGGCAAGGCCATCAGCAGCCGCGACACATCGGCGGCGTCGGCGTTGACCGACGCGCTTTTGAGGTCCGCAAATCCGTCGCCATTGGTGTCGAGTTTGAGCTTCGCGTTTAGGCCGCTGCCCGACACGTCGAGTTGCTCCACGTGAAGCCCTTGTGACGTGCGCTGCGCCTTTACAACAATGTCGAGGTCGATCGGTTGCCCTTGCGCACCGCGGCGTGTGCCATCGGCTTGCAGCACGATCGCGTCGCGCAGCACCAGCGCGCGCGTCGATGCCTTTCCGCTCAGCTGAAACGTCTGCGGTTCATCGCCCGCGGTGGCCTGGGATAGCGTTACGTCGCTGTCGGCGGCGCGTGAGACGTGCAGCTGCACGTCGGCGCTGAGCGTACCGCTGACGGGCGCGGCGCTGTGCGCTGGCAGCAGCGCGACCCACGGCGCCAAGTCGACGTCTGCGAATTTCGTGGAGGCCTGCAGCTCCGGCAAAGGTGCGAAGTTTAGATCGCTCGGCAATGCCTTGAGGTGAACCGCAACGTCGATGGTGTTTTTGCGCGCGCCGTCTTCGAGCACGCCCTTGGCAACGACGGTCAACGGCGCTGCACCGACAACGTCGCTGGTGCTTACGTTGAGCGAGGCTATCGCCACAGGCCGACCCACGCTGGCGTCGTTGAGCTCGATGCGCGCGTTGTTGAGCGACGCCGACGCGACGCGCGTGCCGTCCAAAGTCGTACCACCGGTGCTCGGCTGCGCGGCCGCTTGCTCTTCGAGTCTGTCGAGGATGTCTTGAAAGTCCCAGCGGCCGGAGGGGTCGCGCGCGAGCCGCACGACCAACCCATTGACGGCGAATTGCTCGACGTAAAGCTCCTTGCCGAGCGTGAGCACTGCGCGCCACAAGGACAACTGGACGTCGATGGTGCTGAGCTCCAACATCGCGCGTTGCTGCGGTGTGGCGCCGGCGACGCGCAGCAGCGACACACGCGTGTGCACGGACCATCCCAAGCTCGTCTCGACTTTTTGCGCGGTCACCTCACGGCCGATGCGCGCTGACACGTCTTTGAGCAGTGCATCTTTTCGCGCGTCGATCACTTTGGCCGGGTCGATGACGATCGCCAGCCCAACGAGGAGCGCGACGCCGAGGGCGACGGCGACGCTGAAGCCGATGAGCAACTTTTTCATGCCTTGGCATAGCGCGGCGGCGTCGCGCCGTCTGCGGATTTTGCTGAACACACGTTCAAGCCTACGGACGCGGTTGCTGTTCAACGGCAGCCGCGTAGTGTTTGCGCAGGAGAGCCAAATCGATGCGCAATGTCGTGTGTGTAAAGTTAGGGACGGAGCTTCCCGGGCTCGAAAAGCCGCCACTGCCGGGGGAACTTGGCAAACGGATTTTTGAGCGCGTGTCGGCGCAAGCGTGGGAACAGTGGATCGAGCACCAAAAGATGTTGATGAACGAATACCGCATCGACCTCAGCGACAAGGGCTCGCGACAGATCTTAAAGACGCAAATGGAACAGTTCTTTTTCGGGGACGGCTCACAACTGCCCCCTGACTTCGTTCCAGAGCAGAAGTGAGCCACCGCCGAGAT